>NZ_VBVZ01000229.1 GCF_005863185.1 Pseudomonas edaphica | reverse complement strand
TTCCAGATCTCGGTGGCGTATTCGCGGATGGTGCGGTCCGAGCTGAGCCAGCCCATGCGCGCCGTATTGAGCACAGCCGAACGCCACCAGGCCTTGGAATCGTGCCAATGCGCTTCGACCCGCGCCTGGGCGTCCCAGTAGGCGTCAAAGTCGGCGCACACCAGGAAACGGTCGTAGTCGATCAACCCGTCGATCAAGCCCACATAGCGGCCTGGATCATCCGGCGAGAACACCCCGCCGCGGATCGCTTGCAACACATCGTTGAGACGATGGGAGGCTGCCACATCCGGCCCGGCGTGGAATTCACCGGCGTGCTTGCGGGCTTCCACTTGTTCGGCGCTGAGGCCGAAGATAAACATATGCTCGGCGCCCACGCGCTCGTGCATCTCCACGTTGGCGCCGTCCATGGTGCCGATGGTCAGCGCGCCATTGAGGCCGAACTTCATGTTGCTGGTGCCAGAGGCTTCAAAACCGGCCGTGGAAATCTGCTCGGACAAGTCCGCCGCCGGGATGATGCTTTCCGCCAGGCTGACGTTGTAGTTGGGCAGGAACACCACCTTGAGCAAGCCGCGCACGGTCGGGTCGTTGTTCACGGTGCGGGCGATGTCGTTGGTCAGCTTGATGATCAACTTGGCCTGGTGATAGCTGGCCGCCGCCTTGCCCGCGAAGATTTTCACGCGCGGCACCCAATCGGTGCCTGGCTCGGCGCGGATTGCCTGGTACAAGGCCACGGTGTGCAGCAGGTTGAGCAGTTGGCGTTTGTATTCGTGGATCCGCTTGACCTGCACGTCGAACATCGCCGCCGGGTTCACCGAAATGCCCAGGCGCTCGTGGATGATCTCGGCCAGTGCCCTCTTGCTGTGCAGGCGCTGTTCGGCGAAGGCTTTGCGGAACACCTGCTTCTCGGCGAAGGTCTCCAGCTCCGTCAGGCGGGTTTCCATGGTGTCGAGGATGTCCGGCCCCAGAGCCTCCACCAGCATCTCGGTGAGCTTGGGGTTGGCCTGGTACAGCCAGCGGCGGAAGGTGATGCCGTTGGTTTTGTTGTTGATGCGCTCCGGGTACAGCTTGTGCAGTTCGGAGAACACCGTGCTGCGCATCAGCTGGGTGTGCAAACCGGACACACCGTTAACGCTATGGGAGCCAAGGAACGCCAGGTTACCCATGCGCACGCGGCGGCCGTTGTCTTCTTCGATCAGGGACACGGCGCGCAATACGTCGAAATCGTGGATGCCCTTGGCGCGCAGTGAGTCGATGTGCTGGGCGTTGATCAGGTAGATGATCTGCATATGCCGAGGCAGCATGCGTTCCATCAAACCGACAGGCCAGGTTTCCAACGCCTCGGGCAACAAGGTGTGGTTGGTGTAGGAAAGGGTTTCAACCGTCACATCCCACGCGGCTTCCCACGGAATGTCATGCAGGTCGACCAGTTGGCGCATCAATTCAGCCACGGCGATGGACGGGTGGGTGTCGTTGAGCTGGATCGCGGCGTGCTCACCCAGGCTGAGTACCGAGCCGTGCATGTTCTTGTGGCGGCGCAGCAGGTCTTGCAGCGAGGCCGAAACAAAGAAGTATTCCTGGCGCAGACGCAATTCCTGCCCCGCTTCGGTGCTGTCGGCCGGGTAAAGCACTCGGGAGATGCTTTCGGCGCGAGCCACTTCGGCGACGGCGCCCAAGTGGTCACCGGCGTTGAAGCGCTCCAGGTGCAGGTCTTCTACCGCACGGGCGCGCCACAGGCGCAGGGTGTTCACACTGGCACCGCGCCAGCCGACTACCGGCGTGTCGTATGCCACCGCGCGAACTGTTTCGTTGGGCGTCCACACCTGGATCATCTTGCCGGAGGCGTCCGCCAGGGTTTCGACGCTGCCACCAAAGCCGATCGGGTAAATCACCTCGGCGCGCTCGAACTCCCACGGGTTGCCGAAATCCAGCCAGCGTTCGGTCTGTTCCTGCTGCCAGCCGTCGACAATCGCCTGGCGAAACAGGCCGTGTTCATACCGGATGCCATAGCCGTGGCCGGCAATGCCCAGGGTCGACATGCTTTCCATAAAGCACGCGGCCAGGCGGCCCAGGCCACCGTTGCCGAGCGCCGCGTCGGGCTCCAGCAGGCGGATGCGCTCCAGGTCCACGCCCAGTTCGGACAGGGCTTCGCGGGCAATCTCCAACACACCCAGGTTGCTCAGGCTGTCGTAGAGCAAACGGCCGATCAGGAACTCCAGCGAGAGGTAATACACCCGCTTCTGGCCTTTGCGGTAGATGCGCCGCGTGTGGTTCATCCAGTGGTCGACCATCTGGTCGCGGGCGGCCAGGGCAATGGCTTCGAACCAGTCGTGGTCGAAGGCGTGATCCGGGTCCTTGCCCACCGCGTAGGTAAGTTTGGTCAAGACAGCATCGCGGAATGCGGCTACCTCTGCTTCTCGTGCAAGCGGTTCCTGAGACATCGGTGCGACCTCGGGCGAGATTGAAGGAGTTGCTAGAGCCTAGTCGGTCTGACAGACGGTAGACGTGCTGGTTCGGCAGTTTTTTAACTCATTCACCATTGCTGGAAATTGATGCAGGGGCCGTGCCTGCTTTTCTCCCCTGCACCGTTGGAGATGAAATCTGCAAAATATTGTTCAAAAAACCACCAATCCCGGTATGATCGCGCGCCCGGATACAGCCCCACCTTGGAACCTTGATGAAGCCTCAACTGATCGCCGCCGCTGAACTCGACCGTCTCGAGACCTGGCAGAAATATTCCGCCCACATGTGCGGTGGCTGCGTGTCCAGCTGCTGCACGCTGCCGGTCGAGGTGAAGATCAAGGACCTGATCCGCATTGGCATCGTCGATGAGTTCGAGCGCGGCGACCCGCCGAAGAACATCGCCAAGCGTTTGCAGAAGGAAGGCATCGTCGAGCGCTACAATTCCAAATCCGAAATTTTCACCCTGCAGCGCATGAGCAATAACGACTGCCTATACCTGGATCGTAAGACGCGCTTCTGCACTATTTATGACAAGCGCCCGGATACCTGCCGCAACCACCCGAAAATCGGGCCGCGGCCGGGGTATTGTGCGTACAAGCCGAAGGAAGTGGTGCGCGAGACCAATTTCCGGACTCTCGACAAGTTCTGATCCGGATTTTGTAGTGCCCTCAAGGGCCTCATCGCAGGCAAGCCAGCTCCCACATTTGAATGTATTCACAGATCCAAAATGTGGGAGCCGGGCTTGCCCGCGATGAGGCCGGCACAGTCACCACAAAAACTGCAGGCATAAAAAAACGCCCCCGGCCTTTCGACCGGGGGCGTTTTTCATTCAGCCTGAGTTAACTCAGTTCTTGGCTTTCTTGGCGGCGCGGGTACGCTCGCCTTCGTCCAGGATCTTCTTACGCAGGCGGATCGACTTAGGCGTAACTTCGCACAGCTCGTCGTCCTGGATGAATTCCAGGGCCTGTTCCAGGGTGAAGCGAACAGGTGGGACCAGAGCGATGGTTTCGTCTTTGCCCGAAGCACGCATGTTGTCGAGCTTCTTGCCTTTGGTTGGGTTGACGCCCATGTCGTTGTCACGGCTGTTCAGACCAACGATCTGACCGTTGTAGATCTCTTGACCGTGTTCAACGAACAGCTTGCCACGCGCCTGCAGAGTTTCCAGGGAGTAGGTCAGCGCCTTGCCGGTTTCTACCGATACCAGAACACCGTTCTGACGGCCGGACATGTCGCCGGACTTCATGGTGTCGTAGCGATCGAAGATCGAGGTCAGGATGCCAGCACCGTTGGTCAGGGTCAGGAACTGGTTACGGAAACCGATCAGACCACGCGCAGGGATGTTGTATTCCAGACGTACACGGCCTTTGCCATCCGGCACCATGTTGGTCAGGTCGCCCTTACGCAGGCCCATCTCTTCCATGACCTTGCCCTGGGATTCTTCAGGGGTGTCGATGGTCACGTTTTCGAACGGTTCCTGCTTCACGCCGTCAACCTGACGGATGATCACTTCTGGACGACCAACGCCCATTTCGAAGCCTTCGCGACGCATGGTTTCGATCAGTACCGAGAGGTGCAGCTCACCACGGCCGGAAACCTTGAACTTGTCAGCCGAGTCGCCTTCTTCAACGCGCAGTGCAACGTTGTACAGCAGCTCTTTGTCCAGACGTTCCTTGATGTTACGGGAAGTCACGAACTTGCCTTCTTTACCGCAGAAAGGCGAGTCGTTTACCTGGAAGGTCATGGAGACGGTTGGCTCGTCAACGGTCAGAGGCTTCATCGCCTCAACGTTGTCTGGCTGGCACAGGGTGTCGGAGATGAACAGCGAGTCCATACCGCTCACGCACACGATGTCGCCGGCGAAAGCTTCTTCAACGTCGATGCGGTGCAGGCCGTGGTGACCCATCAGCTTCAGGATACGACCGTTACGCTTTTTGCCGTCGGCGCCGATGGCGACAACTGGAGTGTTCGGCTTGACGCTACCACGCGCGATACGGCCAACACCGATAACACCCAGGAAGCTGTTGTAGTCCAGTGCCGAGATTTGCATCTGGAACGGGCCTTCACGGTCAACTTTTGGTGCCGGTACGTTGTCGACGATCGACTGGTACAGCGGGGTCATGTCTTCAGCCATGTCGGTGTGTTCCAGACCGGCAATGCCGTTCAGGGCCGAGGCGTAGACCACTTTGAAGTCAAGCTGTTCTTCGGTAGCACCCAGGTTGTCAAACAGGTCGAAGATCTGGTCCAGAACCCAGTCCGGACGCGCGCCTGGACGGTCAACCTTGTTGATGCACACGATCGGACGCAGGCCGGCTTCGAAAGCCTTCTTGGTCACGAAACGAGTTTGCGGCATAGGGCCGTCTTGAGCGTCAACCAGCAGCAGAACGGAGTCAACCATCGACATTACGCGTTCTACTTCGCCGCCGAAGTCGGCGTGGCCCGGGGTGTCCACGATGTTGATGTGGTAGCCGTTCCAGTTGATAGCGGTGTTTTTAGCCAGGATGGTAATACCGCGCTCTTTTTCCTGGTCGTTGGAGTCCATCACGCGCTCGTCGTTGAGCTCGTTGCGCTCCAGGGTGCCGGATTGACGCAGGAGTTTGTCTACCAGGGTGGTTTTACCATGGTCAACGTGAGCAATGATGGCGATGTTACGTAGATTTTCGATCACTTGTGTATCTCGATCAGAGGATTCGGTGTGCTGACAGGTCGTGGCAGCGATTAACAGTAGAGTCAGGCCTTGCCGTTACAGCTTGACGGCAGAGTCGGGGGGCCGGTGACGCAGGCCACAGGCAAACAGCCCCGGGCTCTTAGCTCGGTCGATAAACGCGCACATTGGCATACCCCTCACTGAGCAAATGGTGGGCATGCAGGCGACTCATCACGCCTTTGTCGCAATACAGCAGGTACTGACGGCTGTTATCCAGTTCCTTGAAGCGCGCGTTCAATGCGTAGAACGGCAGCGCTTGCACGTCGATGCCAGCGATTTCCAGCGGCTCATCCTCGGCGGCATCCGGGTGACGGATATCGACGACGATCTGGCCGGCCAGGGCTTCGCTGACTTCTTCGATTTGCACATCCTGGCCCAATTCATCGATGACACGATCGATCGGGACCAGCTTGGCGTTCTCGAGCGCACGCTCCAGAATCGCCATATCAAACTGTTGTTCTTCATACTCCACGCGGTTGCGCTTGGCGTGGGTCTTGGGGTTCACCGAAATGACCCCGCAATATTCAGGCATGTGCTTGGCAAAGTCGGCCGTGCCGATTTCTTCTGCCAGGTCGATGATGTCCTGTTTGTGGCTGGCGATCAGCGGGCGCAAGACCAGCTTCTCGGTGACGCAGTCGATCAGCGACAGGTTCGGCAGCGTCTGGCTGGACACCTGGGAGATCGCTTCACCGGTCACCAGCGCGTCGATCTGCAACTGATCGGCGATTCGCGACGCAGCGCGCAACATCATACGCTTCAATACTACGCCCATATGACTGTTATCGACTTTGCCGAGAATTTCGCCCAGCACTTCCTCAAACGGCACGCTTACAAATAGCACGCGCTGGGAGCTGCCGTACTTCTTCCAGATAAAGTGCGCGACTTCCATCACGCCCAATTCGTGTGCACGCCCGCCCAGGTTAAAGAAGCAGAAGTGGCTCATCAGGCCGCGACGCATGATCTGGTAGGCCGCCACCGTGGAATCGAAACCGCCGGACATGAGTACCAGGGTCTGTTCCAGTGCGCCCAGCGGGTAGCCGCCGATACTGTTGTGCTGGCTGTGGATCACAAACAACCGTTGGTCGCGAATTTCCATGCGCACTTCAATTTGCGGCGCTTTGAGGGAAATTCCGGCGGCGCCGCACTCGCGACGCAGCTTGCTGCCGACGTATTTCTCGACATCCATGGAGCTGAAGGTGTGCTTTCCGGCGCGCTTGCAGCGCACCGAAAAGATCTTGCCTTCAAGCGACTCACCGTAGTGCTGTTTGCACTTTTCGGTGATGTCGTCGAAGTCGCCCAACGGGTACTCATCGACCTGCAGGAAATGCGCGATGCCCGGCATGCAGCTCAGGCGCTCGGTCATGTCCTTCAAGGCTTTGGCGTCGGTTATGCGGGTTTCCAGCTCGAGGTTGTCCCACACACCGTTCACCACCACAGCCGGGTCCAGGTCTCGGAGCACGGCACGGATGTTCTTGGCCAACTGACGGATGAAACGCGTCCGTACCGGTCGGCTTTTGATGGTGATCTCGGGGAAGACTTTTACGATTAATTTCATGGAAACAGCGCGCGCCGGGCCTGCTGAAAAAGGGGGGCGCGGATTATAGCGGAAATCGCTCAAGGTTTAACCAGTTAATATGCATCACAGATGCAACGCACCAAAACGGGTCATTTGCGCAAATTAACGCTACATTGCAGTGCGTTATTTATTCCGCTTCAGCGGATTGCACCGTTATAGGGGCCATTTTGAGGCAAAAAGGCCATGTTGGCGCACTGGCATGCAATTTGCTCTCTTGTGAGGCAGGTTGCCTTGGTCGAGTATTCGCGCCGGCATCACCCACATTCTAAGGGCTAACTCCACTACCCCAGCCCGAAGCCACCCGGAGGACACCATGTCGAAGTCGGTTCAACTCATCAAAGATCATGACGTTAAATGGATTGATCTGCGCTTCACGGACACTAAAGGTACTCAGCACCACGTGACCATGCCGGCTCGCGACGCGCTGGATGATGCGTTCTTCGAAGAAGGCAAAATGTTCGACGGTTCCTCCATTGCCGGCTGGAAAGGCATCGAAGCTTCCGACATGATCCTGATGCCGGACGACAGCACTGCCGTACTCGACCCGTTCACCGAAGACCCAACCCTGATCATCGTCTGCGACGTGATCGAGCCTTCGACCATGCAAGGCTACGACCGCGACCCACGTGCGATCGCCAAGCGCGCCGAGGAATACCTGAAGTCGACCGGTATCGGCGACACCGTATTCGTAGGCCCGGAGCCAGAGTTCTTCATCTTTGATTCGGTCAAGTTCAAGTCCGACATCTCCGGTTCCATGTTCAAGATCTTCTCCGAACAAGGTTCGTGGATGTCCGACCAGGACATCGAAGGCGGCAACAAAGGCCACCGTCCAGGTATCAAAGGTGGTTACTTCCCGGTTCCGCCGTTCGACCACGACCACGAAATCCGTACCTCCATGTGCAACGCCATGGAAGAGATGGGCCTGGTCATCGAAGTTCACCACCACGAAGTGGCGACTGCCGGCCAGAACGAAATCGGCGTGAAGTTCAACACCCTGGTGGCCAAGGCTGACGAAGTTCAGACCCTGAAGTACTGCGTACACAACGTGGCTGATGCCTACGGCCGTACCGCTACCTTCATGCCTAAGCCACTGTACGGCGATAACGGTTCGGGTATGCACGTTCACCTGTCCATCGCCAAAGATGGCAAGAACACCTTCGCTGGCGAAGGTTATGCCGGCCTGTCCGACACTGCCCTGTACTTCATCGGCGGTATCATCAAGCACGGTAAGGCCCTGAACGGCTTCACCAACCCGTCGACCAACTCCTACAAGCGTCTGGTGCCAGGTTTCGAAGCACCGGTAATGCTGGCCTACTCGGCGCGTAACCGTTCCGCTTCGATCCGTATTCCTTACGTGTCCAGCCCTCGCGCTCGCCGTATCGAAGCGCGCTTCCCGGACCCGGCAGCTAACCCATACCTGGCCTTCGCTGCGCTGGTAATGGCTGGCCTGGACGGTATCCAGAACAAGATCCACCCAGGCGACGCCGCCGACAAAAACTTGTACGACCTGCCGCCTGAAGAGGCCAAAGAGATCCCACAAGTGTGCGGCAGCCTGAAAGAAGCCCTGGAAGAGCTGGACAAGGGCCGTGCGTTCCTGACCAAAGGCGGCGTATTCAGCGACGACTTCATCGATGCCTACATCGAGCTGAAAAGCGAAGAAGAAATCAAAGTACGCACCTTCGTACACCCACTGGAATACGAGCTGTACTACAGCTGCTGATCCGGTAGCGCTGCTTAACGCGGCGTAACGAAAAAGACCTCCTTCGGGAGGTCTTTTTTTTGCCTGGCGTTTAGCGAGCCGGGGCGTGGCGGTCGAGCATGTTGCCCACCATCAAGGTGCCGAGGGCACTGAGCTGGTGAATGGCCAGGACGGTATCGCGGTGTTTGCCTTCCAGCGCCTCGGACAAATCAAGCAACAAGGTGCTGACCGAGGAGAAGGCTTCGAAGCTGTTGATCAGCAGGGATTCGTCGTCGCTGCCAGGGTCGATGGTGAAGACG
Organism: Pseudomonas edaphica; assembly: GCF_005863185.1. GTDB lineage: Bacteria > Pseudomonadota > Gammaproteobacteria > Pseudomonadales > Pseudomonadaceae > Aquipseudomonas > Aquipseudomonas edaphica. The sequence continues at coordinate 423 of NZ_VBVZ01000229.1, read as the reverse complement.
GATGGAGGCGGATTTGGCGTTGGTTTGAACATTTTCTACATTCCTCTAATGAGGCCGCCTTCGCTTCGCTACTAAACGAAAGGGTGGCGGCTGTGCGCAGGTTAGTAGACCGGTGAATGTAGAAGCCCGGCGCATCCGAGGATGCCCTGCGCACAGCCACCATCAAGCACAGATTTGGGAAATCTGATTGATGGAGAATGCACGGCCTACAATTCGAATCCAGGCTACTAAACCTGATCGCTGATGAGCAGCGACCGAGCAACCTTAGAGACGACAAGCCAGCCGTACAAGCCGGCGGATTCTGGCGCACCTGTAGGCAAGCACGCAAGCTAAGGTAGCCTCTGGCTGACACTGCCCAAAATCTGCAAACCCAATCAAAATGTGGGAGCTGGCTTGCCTGCGATGGCATCCGCTGGGTATACC
>NZ_VBVZ01000228.1 GCF_005863185.1 Pseudomonas edaphica | reverse complement strand
ATCCCGCCGCTGGTGGTCCACAGCCTGTTGTTCATCGAGAACCGTGACCTGCTCGACCCCGCCCAGCCCCAGGCCAACCCGGCGGTGGACTGGCCGCGCTTTGCCATGGCGGCCTGGTCGCAAGTCGCAAAGGTATTGCACCTGCCCGGTCAAAGTGCCGGCGGCAGTACCCTGGCCACCCAGCTGGAAAAATACCGGCATTCGCCGGACGGCCTGACCTTGTCCGGCAGTGAAAAACTGCGCCAGATGCTGTCCGCCGGTGTGCGCGCCTACCAGCCAGGGCCTGACACCCAGGTGGCACGCCAGAATATCGTGCGCGACTACCTCAACAGCGTGCCGCTGTCCGCCGTGCCGGGGCATGGCGAAGTGCATGGCATGGCCGAGGGTTTGCGCGTGTGGTACGGCGCTGACTTCAAGCAGGTGAACCTGGCCCTTAACGGCACTGAAAATGATGCGGTCCATGTGGCCCAACGTGGCTTGGCTTTGCGCCAGGTGCTGTCGCTGATGATCGCTCAGCGCCGGCCGTCTCATTACCTGGCCAACGGCCGCGATGAACTGGCGCAACTCACCGACAGCCACCTGCGCCTGCTGGCGCAGAACGCCGTGATCGACCCGCCGTTGCTCAAGGCCGCCCTGGCATCCCACGTCACTTACCGCGACTGGCAGCAACAGCCGACCGTGCAGCCCATCGACACCAACAAGGGCATCAGCGTTGCCCGCAGCCGTCTCGCCGCCCTGCTCAACCGGCCGCTGTACGACCTCGACCGCCTGGACCTGTCGGCCACCAGCACCCTGCAAGCCGAGCTGCAAAGCCAGGCCACCGACTACCTCAAGCAACTGGCCGACCCCACCTTCGCCGGCAAAATGGGCCTGCTCGGCGAGCGCCTGCTCACGCCCGCCAGCACGCCCCAGGTGCGCTACAGCTTCACCCTGTTCGAACTGACCCCGGATGGCTCGCGGGTGCGCGTGCAAACCGACAACACTGATCAGCCTTTCGACATCAATGAGGGCAGCAAGCTGGAGCTGGGCTCCACGGCCAAGCTGCGAGTGCTCACCACTTACCTGCAGATCATCAGCGAGCTGCATGATCGCTACGCGGCGCAAACACCCGCCGCGTTGAAAAAAACCGAGATTGCCGAGCAGGACCGCATCAGCCGGTGGGCGGTCGATTACCTGATCCAGAATCCCGATAAGTCCCTGGCCAACATGCTCGATGCCGCCCTCGACCGGACTTACTCGGCCAACCCCAACGAAGGCTTTTTCACCGGCGGCGGCATGCACCACTTCCACAACTTCCGCAACCAGGACAATGGCCGCAGCCCGTCGCTGCGAGACGCCTTGCGCGAGTCGATCAACCTGCCATTTATCCGGCTGATGCGTGACCTGGAGCGCTACGTTACTTACGCAGGCCCCAACAACAGTGCGCAATTGCTCAAGGATGATAACGACCCACGGCGCCAGGAGTACCTGGCCCAATTCGCTGATCGCGAAGGCACCACCTTCCTGCTCAAGTTCTGGAAGAAGTACCAGAAAAAAGACACCCAGGCGCGCCTTGAGACCTTTCTTGACGGGCTGCACCCCACGGCGATCCGTATGGCGGCCGTGCACCGCTACCTGTTCCCCGAGGCTGACCAGGACACCTTTAATCGCTTCGTGCGTTCACATCTGGTGAATGCCAAAACCAGCGACAAACTCACCGACGAACGCCTGCAACGCCTTTACACCGACTACGGCCCGGGCCGCTATGATTTGCCCGACCAGGGCTACATCGCCAAGGTCCACCCACTGGACCTGTGGTTGCTCGGTTACCTGCTCAACCACCCCGACGCGACCTTCAGCGAAGTGGTCAAGGCCAGCCAGTTTGAACGCCAGGAGGTCTACAGTTGGCTGTTCAAGAGCCGTCACCAAAGCGCGCGCGACAGTCGTATTCGCACCATACTGGAGGTCGAGGCGTTCCTGGATATTCACCAGCGCTGGCAGGCGGTGGGTTACCCGTTCGACCACTTGGTGCCGTCGCTGGCCACCGCGATTGGCAGCTCGGGCGATCGCCCCGCCGCGCTCGCCGAACTGATGGGCATCATCCTCAACGACGGCGTGCGCGGCAAAGTGCTGCGCATCGACAGTCTCCACTTTGCCGCCGATACGCCGTACGAAACCCGCGTGGTCAACACGCCCGATGCGGGTAAACGAGTGATGCCGTCCGAGGTCGCTACCGCGCTGCGCGGCGCGTTATCGCAAGTGGTGGACGCGGGCACGGCCAAGCGTGTTTCCGGCAGTTTCGTGCAGGCCGACGGTACGCCGATGGCCATGGGCGGCAAGACCGGCACCGGCGACAACCGCATCGAAGCGATGGGCGCCGGCGGCCGAGTGATCAGCTCCAAAGCGATCAACCGCACCGCCACGTTCGTGTTCTACATCGGCGAGCGCTACTTCGGCACCCTAACCGCCTTTGTGCCAGGCAGTTCGGCGCAAAACTTCAAGTTCACTTCGGCACTGCCGGTGCAGGTGCTCAAAGGCATGGCGCCGATTTTGACCCCGTACTTGCAAGGCAGCGGCACCCTGCTGTGCCATGGGGCATGACCGAAGCGCCTGGGGTGAAATGGGGTTTTTGCGGGAGCTGGCTTGCCTGCGATGGCGGTGGTGAATTCACTATTGCTATCGCAAGCAAGCCAGCTCCCACATTTAATTTTTAGCGCTGGCAACACTGATCCCCTGTGGGAGCTGTCGAGCTTTAGCGAGGCTGCGAAAGCGGTGGGCCAGGCAACTTATAACTTGCCTGTGCCGCCGATTTCGCGAACGGCAAAGTGCATGTCTCAAGGCGCCGGAAAATCAAACAGCAGGTGTACCGTGCCGTAATACTCGCCGCCCTTGTAGCCGTCTTCCGGTTCAACGGCGGTGATTTCCAGTTCAGCGCGACGGCCCGAGCGGGCTTCATCGGCGCTGATCACCAGGGTTGAATCGAGAGTCAGCGGCACCCGGTTGAACAACACCTGCAAATCGATACGGTTGCGGCCACTCAACAGATAAGGCGTGTCACCAAGGCGCGCCGCCACGCCGCCGTTGATGTTTTTCACATCAAAGTTCTTGCGCAGACGGCCCAGCCGGGCTGTCGCAAGGTCCCAGGGCAGCACTTGGTCCTGGCCCATCCAATCGGACTCGGAAGGCAGCACATAGGCCTCATGGATCGGGATGGTCACCGATACATCAAAACTGTGGCGCTCCTGAAATGCCTGCGCCTGGTCACCCGCCAACACAGGCGCCATCAGTACAGCCAGTACCGTCAGTTGCTTGAACATTGTCATCACCCGTTACTGTTGACCGTCATCGTTTTTTTGTTGCGACCTTCGATCAGCTGGAAGTTGAACTGACGCTCCGGCTTTTTCTCCAGCACCAACTGGCGGCCAGGCAGGATGTGGTGCTTGGTGGTGGCCTCACATTCGGTCTTTTTCGTCACCGAACAATCGCGGAACTCATCGAGCACCACCACGCTGTTGCCGGCATTACGCATGGTGTATTGGCTGGCGGTTTCGCTGATCCGGGTATCAAAACGGGTGTCTTGCGGGCGCACGAAGAACACCGTGCCGTACCCGGCCATGACGTTGACTCCGGCGGCCAGGGCGTCCTTGTATTCGGCGCGTTCGGCATCGGTGACAGCAAAGTCATCTTCCTTTTCCGGTACCACCGGAATGAAACGCACACGGAAATAGCGCTCCTTGTCTCGCTGGCCCATGTACAGCAACCGAGTGCCCTGACGCCCGCCGGCCGGTACGATCAGACGAGCCGGGCTGGCCATCAGGCCGTCGCGGTTGGTGGTGCTGCCTTTGGCGTCGGTCATCGACGCGACGGGCACTTCCCTGGACGTGCCGTCGTCGTTGTAGACGATCTCCAGCACATTGACTTTGATAAACGCGGTACTGGTGCCGCCGTTGTAGACACGCTTGAGGTAGGAACTGCGGTCGCCTTCCAGGTAGTCGTAGACCACGCCGACGTTGATAGCAGGTCCCGCATGAACCGCCAAAGACACCAGCCACAACCCCACTGATAACACTGCATGTTTCATGTTTGATTACGCCTTATTGATTGAACCCAGCCCAGCGGCCGGCGTGCGGCAAATATCCGCTCAGACTTCCGAATCCCAGATCACCGTGACCACACCCGAATAGGTGCTGCCCGGCTGTTCGAGCATGTCCTTGACCTGGTCTTTTTCGACTTCGAAGTGCAGCGTTCCAGCACGGTTGTTCACGTAAAACGCAGGCTGGAACAACTCGGTGCCCACGCCATCCAGGCGCAAGGGCTGCTTGTTGACCGCCTGCCCGGCCTGGTTCTGCAAGCCAAAGGGCAGGCTGACAGCAACCTGCAACGGCACCTGATCCCCCGCGCCGTTGCGCAAGCCACAGGTGTTGCCCACCGCAAGGCTGCATTCGAGCTGCATCTTGAAACGCCCACTGGCGGAAATGACAAAGGTCTGGTCACGGAACAACCGCGCCGGTTGGCGCCCACGGTTAAGCCAGGCTTGCCAGCCGCCTTCGGGTAGCAACTCGATGCGGTTGCCGCCCGGTGGGAGATCGACCTTGAGCTCATGCTCTACAGCCAATTGAAAATTGAACGTCAGGGCGCTTTCGGTGGACGCCATCACGTCACCGAAATCAAAATCCCCGCCCGGCCCGATGCTGTAAGTCAGGGAGCCGCGGTATTCGCCGCTGGCCATGCCTAGCGGGTTGGGGGTTTTAAGTTCGTAGCCGTACTCCAAGTGGCTGTAGGTCAAACGCGGAAAAGTGGTGCCCGGGTTTACCGTACAAGCCCCCACGCCCTCCGGGACGATCCAGAAAAACAGTGCGTAACTGGCGGATGCCGCCAAATAGTTAACCCCCTGGCAAGGAGGCGCACCGTTACTCCAATAGTAGGTCCAACCGGTTCCTCCGTTAGCCCACCCGCTGACGCCAGGCGGACGCGGCACATCCCAACGCGTACCAATACCCGCAATGCGCATTTGTACGGTTTCAACCTCACCCGTCCCGACATGGACCACCTGTACATCACGCCAAGATGAAGGCACTTTGAAATAGGCGCCTTTTCGAGGGTCTTCATGGTTGGCTTCGATCGGCTCTACCGACTCGGCCCTGAATGCCGGATCACGGATACTGAAGGTATTCAACGCCTCGCACCTGGCCGGTACGTGCCACGCGCAGACGCCACTGTGGGGCGTGGTGTTTTCGAATTTATTCACCATCGGGTTCGACGGGTCAGGACGAAACACCGCCGTGATGTTCTGCACCAGCGCGTGCGCAGGCAGGCTCATGCTGACCAGCGCCAGCGCGAACGCACACTGCTTCAAGCCGGTTCTCGTTACGTTTTTCACGTTCATAAAAATCCAGTCCATGCCATCAACCAGCGGTTTCGGCGTTGTGGGTTGCTTCTGCCAGGGTGTCCTTGGTGCAGCGCAAATCGCCGATCATCAACACATCGCTCTCACTCGGCGCATTGGCAGGGTCCAGGCGGAACTGACAGAGCAATTGGTTCTGGTAGCGCACTTGCAAGGTCGGTGAACTGGCGCTCATTTCCATCGAGAAGAACCCGTCGACTTCGCTGACCCCACGGCTGGCGTGGTTGATCACGTGATGGCCCTTGAGCGGTGCACCACGCTCATCCAACAACCGGCCGAGCACGGTGACGGTTTTCATCACGGTGATTTTCCGGTAGTCGACCCCGCCCTTGTTCAGGTGATAACTGGCGCGGGTCGGCTGGATATTCGCCGCGGGCGGGTGATTACCTTCAAAGTCGAAGCTCACGCTGCTGCTCTTGTAGGCTGAGACCGGCACGTAGTTGCGCCCCGGCCGCAAGATCGCGCCGCCACCGCCGAGGTCGTCGGCACGCAGGGCGATTTCGTCGAGGTCGGTTTCCACGTCGATGATCATGCCCGCACCGTTGCCCTGGTACTGGCTGCTCAGCAGCATCTGGCCGGCGCCGGCAACGAAGGTGCTGTTGAGGTTCAAGCCACCGCTCAGGTCGCCGTTGAACGAGCTGCGTTGCACAAACCCGTCACCGCTGACCGCGTCCGTATTGAAGCTGGCCATGCCCGACAGGCCGACGCCGTAGGTGTCGGTGATCGCCGTGGCCGAGACGCTTTGCAGCAAGTGGTCGGTGAGGTCCTGGCGCAACGTCACCGAAGCGTTGTTGTCGCGCCCACCGTCACGGGCAGTACGGGTGCCGATGCTGCCGGAAATCTGCCGGCCTTCGGTGCCCAGGTTGACGCTGACGCTCACGTCCACGCCGCGGTTGCGCGCGTCGTTGGTGCCGGCGCTGCCGGGCCGGTCGAACACCGAGAAGCGCCAGTTGGCGTCACTGCCGAACAGGTTGTCGTGGCGGCTCCAACCCAGGTCGATGCCGGCCCCCTCCACATTGCCTTCGCTGTGGGACAGGCGCATGTTCAGGGTGTTTTTCGCATCCAGCCGGTGGTTGACCGACAACGCCGTGTTGCTGGCTTCACCGACGAAGGTGTTGCGCCGCAGGCGTGTGCCATCGGGCAGAGTCTCGTAGGTGTCGCGGGTGTCGAGCCAACTGCGGTTATGGCTGAACACCAGGTTGGTCGCGCCCAGGGTATAGAGCCCTTGCAGGTCCATGCCGGTGCCGTGTTCCTGGGTCTGGTAGAGGTTGGCATACAGGCTGGTATTGTTGGCCACCGTCCAGTCCGCCGAGCCGCCGTATTGCAGCTGCTCGCGCACCTGACGGGCCGACAGGCCGAGGATCACGCGCGGGTGTACCAGATAGTTGAGCGACGCACCGGCCGTCACCGCGCCGGAAGCTTGTTCTTCCCAGTTGCTGAACAACTTGGTCTCGCGCCCGGCGAAAAGGTTATAGCGCCAGCGGTCTTCGGCGTTGCGCCAGTTGCTGGGTTTGTAGACCAGCTCCTGGGTGGTGCTGGTGGTCAGGCCGTCTTCGATGAGGCGCACTTCCACTTCATAGATGCCGCCGGGCAAGGGCCGGGTGTCCAGGGTTTGCAGGCCGGCCGCAACGGCCTGGGTGTTAATCAACAGGCCATTACGGTAAATCTCCACCGCCGCCTGGCGGTTGGCGGTGACATAGATCGGGTACACGCTGGGCTTGGCGTTGTTGATGGCCAGGCTGTCGGAGCTGCCATACATCAGGCCCAGCGCCGTATCGGGGCTGGCGCCGAAGCTGCGCAGTTGGCGGGTCAGGCCATCGGAATTGGGGGTGAAGTGGCCCAGGCGGAAAAACTGCCCTTCGAGTTCTCGCTGGGTATACAGCTCATGGATCGCATGGCGCATGGGCTCGTCATCGCCGCTCTGGCGCGCCAGCTGCAGGTTGAACACCTGACTCCAGTTACCCAGACTGGAACTGGCTTGCAAACCATAGCGTCCGCCGAGGCTGTCCTCTTGGCTGCCATTAAGGTTGAGCTGGTTGTTGATGATCAAGCCGAGGCTGCCACCTTCGGGCTGCTCATGGAAACGCGGGATGTCGCCACTCAGTTCGACGTCTTGGGTGAGGATCGACAGCTGGGAGCTTTCCAGGTTGTAGAAGGCCGAGAGCATTTTCTGCGGGCAGGACTGGGTACAAGCACCCAATGACACGCCTTTTTCCAGCAGTGCTTGCCAGGTGTCGCGGGTGGCGGCCGGGACTTTGCTGTCGGCGGTGTCGGTAAATTCAAGCAAGGTGACACGGTCATCGCGGGACAAAACAATCAGCGCCTCGCCCAACAGTTGCTGGTCAAGGTCCACACGTACCGCCAACGGCACCTCGAAAAAATGATCAGTAAAACCAGCGGGCAAGCCTTGCGCCTGAGTAATCAGACTGCCGGGGGTTGAAGCACCGGAAGAAGCAGGTGCAGCCAGGGCACTCGTACACATCAGCAGCGCTAGCGCAGCCGCGATAGGCGTCATCGGAAACATGAACGGAACACTCTGAATGCCAGAAGACTGGAGAGAAAATCAGGCCGGCGGACCGAGGAGGGAAGTCAGCCGACCTGCAAGCAGATGCCCGTGATTAACGGGCACGCATTGGCCTTATGGGGTGACTGGCAGTACCGCGTCGAACACTACCGGGATCGTGGTTGTGTAGGAGCCACGCTGAGTGGCCGTAGGCTTGGCCGCGGCGATGTGCATTTCCGCCCCAATACCCGGGGTGGAGTCGGCTTCGTTGACCACTTCCTGAGGGCTGCCGCTCAAGATCACACCATTGAAGGTGGTGGTGACCGGGATGTTTTGCGCGGCATCACCGTTGAACAGTACGGCCGGGCCACCTTCGATGTAGGCAGCAACCGAACCGTTGGTGTTCTTGACGTCGTAGGTGGCCCTCAACGAAGCAAGCTCACCGCTGACCAGGTTGTAGGTCATGGTTTCGTCACGACCCCAGTTCGGATCACGCGGTTGTGCGTGGAACACGGTGGTCGGGATGTTTGCCTTGATATTGACGGTGTGGCTGGCTTCACCGGCAGCAGTAGCTGTTACCGAGGAAGACAGTGCCAGAACAGCCAGGGGAACAGCGACAGCAAACTTCTTGAACATGATCAATACCTGTAGTTATCAACATTGATTGATTCGTCGCCAAGCAACTTCTCAACAACGAATAACGCAGACGGTTAGTTGAACCGAACAACGCCAAGCAATGATCAATTCAAATCAACAACAGGTATGCAGGTCGCTTCCCACGGCCAAGTAGCCTTTAGAAACACGGGGCGAACGAAAAGTATGGCACTTTGCCAAAACTTTAAAAATAGCCGTAAGAATCAGCCTACTTGAACATAAGTGTCATAACGGGAAGTGACTGTAAGAGCAATACTACACGCACAAGCGCTGCTATAAAGAGCAACCTGTTAACGCGCCTGTTCGAGCACAAACTCTAATTAAAGTTATAACTCTAAATACTTTTATCGTCCATGCCCCTCGAGCGTGAGCCGCTTGACGCTGCTCACGACCGTTGGTCGTCTCGGGCTATCGTCACCATAAGATATATCTTAAGTTATATCTAAATATGACGGAGGACAGACCATGCGACACGAGCATCGCAGTGAATTTGAAAAACGCGGCGGCCGCGGCCCTCGGGTATTTGCCCCTGGCGACCTGAAACTGCTGCTACCGGCCTTGATCGCCGAGCAGCCCTGCCATGGCTATGACCTGATCCGCCAGATCGAAAGCCTGTTCGACGGCGCCTACAGCCCCAGCCCCGGTGTGATCTAC
>NZ_VBVZ01000227.1 GCF_005863185.1 Pseudomonas edaphica | reverse complement strand
CCAAACCCAGACGCTGAGTACTTTCAGGAAAAACTGCAGTGCCTTTACTGGGGCCGCTTCGCAGCCCAACGCAGGGCAAGCCTGCTCGCCACAAGGGTAATTGGCTGCCTTTAAAAGTTGTGTAAGCGGTGGGTCAGGCAATGAATCCCTACACAGTCAGACCGCCATCGCAGGCAAGCCAGCTCCCACATTGATCGAGTGCACTTCAGCTGGGCTGGGCTTCGAGCCAGGTGGCATGGCAGCTCTCGCGCATGGTTTCGCGCAGCCATTTATGGGCCGGGTCTTTGTCGAAGCGCGGGTGCCAGGATTGGGCCAATACCAACGTCGGCAAGGAGATAGGCAACGGGAAGGCGCGCAATGGCAGGTTCAGGCGGTTGGCGCTCAGCAAGGCTTCCTTTGGCACCGGCAGCAGTAGATCAGAGTCGGGCAGCATGAACATCGCGCCGTGAAAGCCTGGGGCGATCATTGCCACGCGGCGCTCCAGGCCTTGGGCATTCAGCGCAGTGTCAATCGGGCCACGGGCGATGCCGCGTCGCGAAATGCTGATATGGGAATAGCTGGCAAACCGTGCGGCGGTGATTTCTTCGTCGAACAGCGGGTGATCTTGCCGCGCCAGGCCAACAAAGGTGGTGGAAAACAAATTCTGTACCTTCACCTCCGGGCTGGCCGGCAACGTATTGCTCACGCGCAGGTCCAGGCGCCCTTCGCGCAGCGCGTCGTCGTCGGTATCACCTTCGGGCACAAAGCACAGCTCGCACAGCGGCGCCATGCGCTCCATGGTGTCGAACAACCGACCGCCGTACACGCCAACAAAAAAGTCATTGGCCCTCACGCTGAAGCGGCGGCGCAAGGTGCTGAGGTCTACCTGGTCCGCGGAGCGAAACAGCAACGCCGCCTGTTCCACCACGTTGCGCACCTGGCCTTGCAGCTGCAAAGCCTTGGGCGTCGGCACCAGGCCGCGACCGGCCCGCACCAGGATCGGGTCGCCCACCGCCTCGCGAATCCGCGTGAGCGTGCGGCTCATGGCCGCCGGGCTGAGGTTCATCCGCCGCGCCGCGCCGACCACACTGCCCTCGTCGAGCAAGGCGTCGAGGGCGACCAGCAGGTTCATGTCCGGTAGTTGCATGCCAAGCACTCGTGAGCAGTGGGGAGTGAATTGCACGCAATCCTAGCAGGGATCAGTGGCTCAGCGCTGCATGCCCCAGCGCTTTACGGTGAGCCGCTCGAAGGTATCAAACACCAGGTTTTCCACCAGCAGGCCGATCAGGATCACCACGGCCAAGCCGGCAAACACTTTGTCGGTGTACAGCTCGTTGCGGTTCTGGAAGATGTACCAACCCAGCCCGCCTTTGCCGCTGGTGGCGCCGAACACCAGTTCAGCGGCGATCAGTGTGCGCCAGGCAAAGGCCCAGCCGATTTTCAGGCCGGCCAGGATCGACGGCAGCGCCGCCGGAATCAGGATGAACAACACAAAACGCATGCCCTTGAGGCCGTAGTTGCGACCGGCCATGCGCAGAGTTTCGGACACGCCGAGAAACCCCGAATAGGTGTTGAGCGCCAAGGCCCACAGCACCGAATGCACCAGCACAAAGATCAGGCTGTTCTGCCCCAGGCCAAACCACAGCAGCGCCAGCGGCAGCAGGGCAATCGCCGGCAGCGGGTTGAACATTGAGGTCAGGGTACTGAGCAGGTCGCGGCCCAGTTGGGTCGAGACCGCCAGCGTGGTGAGGGCAAACGCCAGCACGATGCCGATCAGGTAGCCCTTGATCAGCACCGCCAGCGAGATCCAGACCTTGCTCAACAGCTCACCGCTGAGCAAGCCGTCGAACAGTGCTTGGGAGGTCTGCAAAAAGCTCGGCAGCAGCAGGTCGTTGTTCTGGTAGCGGGCGACCGCCTCCCAGAGGATCGCAAGCACGATCAGGATCAAGCCCTTGCGCAGCCAGCCTTGCTGCCACAGGCGTTGGCGCAGGGGCAGTTCGCGCTCGACAGGGACGCTGAGCAGTGGTTCGAGGGTGACTTCAAATTCCTGGCGCATGGTTCGGCCCCTTAGTAAGCAATGCGGATATCGGCGAAACCCAACTCACGTTCGGCTTCGGGCGCTTCATCGAACAGCAGGCGATGAATGCGCCGCGCCGACGCCTGGAATTCCACACCGCCGAGGCTGTGCAGGTCGTATTGATGGCTGTGGATTTCTGCCCGCACGCGCCCGGGATGCGGCGATAACAACAGGATGCGGTTGCCCACCACCAGCGCTTCTTCGATGGAATGGGTGACGAACAACAGGGTGAAGCGCACTTCTTCCCACAGCAGCAGCAGTTCTTCCTGCATCTTGCGCCGGGTCAGGGCATCGAGGGCGGCGAAGGGTTCGTCCATCAGCAGGATTTTCGGTTGCATGGCCAGCGCGCGGGCGATGGCCACACGGGCTTTCATGCCGCCGGACAGGGTGTGCGGGTAGGCGTCGGCAAAGGCACTGAGGCCGACTTTTTCCAGGTAGTGCAGCGCGCGTTCTTCGGCTTCGCGGCGCTTGAGGGTCTTGGAGGCCAACAGCGGGAACATCACGTTCTGTTTGACGGTTTTCCACGGTGGCAGCTGGTCGAATTCCTGGAACACCACAATGCGATCCGGCCCGGGTTCGTCGACCTTTTGCCCCAGCAGGCGAATCTCGCCTTCGCAGGGTTTGATAAACCCGGCGATGGACTTGAGCAAGGTGGATTTGCCGCACCCCGAAGGGCCGAGCAGCACGTAACGGTCGGCCGGGTCGATTTCGAAACTGACCTGGTGCGTGGCCCGCACCACACGCTCGGGCGTGCGGTATTCGAGGCTGACGTTGTCCACCGCCAACAGCGGTTTGGCGGTACTCAGGGTGCTGGCCGCGTGGCCTTGCAGGGGCACGTTCATGTCAACTCTCTTGCCGGGAATCAGAAAGGCGCATCGCCCTGGATGGTGGTGCGAAACAGTTTGCGGCGCAGATGGCTCGGGCAACCGGCAGCCAGGTGGATCAGCGAGCGGTTGTCCCAGAACACCATGTCGTGGGGCTGCCACTGGTGGCGATAGATGTTCTGCGGCAGCACGCTGTGAGCGTAAAGCTGGGCCAGCAGGTCGCGGCTTTCGTCTTCCGGCAGGCCGACGATGCGGGTGGTGAAACCTTCGCTGACGAACAGGGCTTTGCGGCCGTTTTCCGGGTGGGTGCGCACAATCGGGTGGACCACTTCCGCCACCTGAGCGAGCTGCTCGGGCGTGAGGGTTGGGCGCCAATTACCTTCGAATTTGGTTTCGCTGTAGCGCGCCGTGTAGGAGTGCGCGGCGCTGCGGCCTTCCACGGCTTTGCGCAGGTGCTCGGGCAGTTGGTCCCAGGCTTTGTGCATGTCGGCGAACAGGGTGTCGCCGCCTTCGGAGGGCAGCTCCTGAGCGTGCAGCATCGAGCCCAGGCTGGGCAGCTCTTTATAGGAGAGGTCCGAATGCCAGAATTTACCCGCATCTCCCAGGCCGATGGATTGGCCGTTCTCGATGATGTTGGAGACGATCAGGATTTCCGGGTGGTTGGCCAGCAGGAACTGTTTGAGCACGTGGATCTGCAGCACGCCGAAGCGGCGGCTGAAGGCGATCTGTTGTTCGGGGGTGATGCGTTGGTCGCGGAACACCACGACGTGGTGATCCAGATGCGCGCGGTGGATGCGCGCGAAGTCTGTGTCGTTGACCGGGCGGGACAAGTCCAGGCCAACGATCTCGGCGCCGACGCTGCCGGGCAGTGGGCGAATCTCGAAGGATTGGGCGGTTGGGGTCGCTGTTGGAACAGTAGAGGTGGCGGACATGAGGGCACTCCCGGTCGGACAGGGGAGTGAATTTATAGGTATAAGAATGGAAGCTTAAATACCGTTAGCGAATATCGATATGCTTTAGGGTTGGGATCTGCGGTGATTTGGATGGCGCTATCGCAGGCAAGCCAGCTCCCACATTTTGATATGTGAACACATTCAAATGTGGGAGCTGGCTTGCCTGCGATGAGGTCACAACAGGCGCCGAAGATCAGCGCTCGTGCAACGCCTCGGCCCGCGCCTTGATGATCGGCTTGAGCAGGTAGCTGAGGATACTTTTCTTGCCGGTAATGATATCCACCGAAGCCACCATGCCAGGAATGATCAGCAACGGCTTCTCGTCGGTGCCCAAGTGGCTGCGATCAGTGCGCAGGGTGATCATGTAGTAGGTGGTTTTCTTGTCTTCATCGGTGATGGTGTCGGCACCGATGCGTTCAAGCTTGGCCTTGAGGCCGCCATAGATGGTGTAGTCATAGGCGGTGAATTTGACGATCGCTTCTTGCCCAGGGTGCAGGAAGGCGATGTCTTGCGGGCGGATCTTGGCTTCCACCAGCAGGGTGTCATTGAGCGGCACGATTTCGACCATGTCGCTGCCCGGCTGGATCACGCCGCCCACGGTGTTGACCAACAGCTGCTTGACGATGCCGCGCACCGGCGAGGTGACCAAGGTACGGCTGACGCGGTCTTCGAGGGCACGGCCGGTGGACTCGGCCTTGTTCAGCTCGGTGCGGGCTTCATTGAGTTGGGTCAGGGCTTCGCTGCGGAATTTGCCACGGGTTTCGTCGATCTTGCGCTGCACTTCCTTGATCGCCGACTCGGCGCGAGGGATCGCCAGGGTGGTGGCGTCCAACTGACCGCGGGTTTCCATCTCGGCGCGCTTGAGGCGCAATACTTCCACCGGCGATACCGCGCCCTGGGCCACCAACGGCTCGGACATGTTGATTTCCTGGCGTTGCAGGGACAACTGGCTGCGGTACTGGCCTTGCTTGGAGGTGAATTCGCGCAGTTCCTGCTGGCGCTGCACCAGTTGCTCCTGCAAACCACCGACTTCGTCTTTTAATTGCTGACGGCGGCTTTCATACAGCGAACGCTCGTTGGCGGCCTGGCTGGGCGCGGCCTTGAGCACGTCGTCGGGGATGTTCAGCGGGCGGTCATCCACCTGCGCACTCAGGCGCTCAACGCGCAGTTGCATGGCCAGGCGCAAGGCTTCGGTTTCGCCGGCATTGGAGACAAACCGGGTGTCGTCGAGGCGAATCAACGGCGCGCCGGCTTCGACGATCTGGCCTTCCTTCACATACAGCTCGGAGACGATGCCACCTTCCAGGTTCTGGATTTTCTGCAGCTTGGACGACGGAATCGCCTTGCCGTCGCCACGGGTGACTTCGTCGATGCTGGAAAAACCCGCCCAGGTCACCAGGAATATGAAGAACGCGATGATGGCCCAGATGGTCAGGCGGATCACCCTCGGCGCATCTTCGATCAGCGCTTTGTTGACTTCAGGCAGGGGCTGGCCCTGCAGCGAGTCGGTGCCTTTGAAGTAGCGGCCGACCGCGCTTTTGATGGAGTTAAGCAACACTGATCTGCCCCTTTTTCAACGCTTCCATAACCACGGCTTTCGGGCCGTCTGCGAGGATCTGCCCACGGTCGACCACCAACAGGCGGTCCACCAGCGAGAGCAGTGAGGCACGGTGCGTCACCAGCACCACGGTCTTGCTTTGCACCACAGCTTGCAGGCGTTGTTTCAAGCGTTCTTCACCGGTGTTGTCCATGGCGCTGGTGGGTTCGTCCAGCAGCAGGATGGGCGGGTTGAGCAGCAGCGCGCGTGCCAGGGCGACGTTCTGGCGCTGGCCGCCGGACAGGTTCTGCCCACGCTCGCCCACTTGCAGTTCATAACCTTGTGGATGCAGGCGGGCGAATTCGTGCACGCCGGCCAGCTCTGCGGCTTGCAAGACCATTTCGTCTTCTACATAGCGCGCACCGGAAACCAGGTTGTCGCGCAGGGTGCCGGCCAGCAATTGAATGTCTTGGGCGACGTAGCCGATGTTGTGGCGCAACTCGCTCACGTCGATCTGGCGCACGTCCACGCCGTCCACCAGCAAGGCGCCGGAGTCGGGCTGGTACAGGCCGACAATCAGCTTGGCCAGGGAGCTTTTGCCCGAGCCACTGCGGCCGATGATGCCGATTTTCTCGCCTGGCTTGATCACCAGGTTGATATTTCTCAGCGCGGCGTTCTGCTGGTTCGGATACGTGAAGTTCAGGCCACGGCACTCAATGGCACCTTGCAGGGTGCGGCGGCTCATGGGCCGCTCTTCGAAATTGCGCTCCTGGGGCAGTTCCATCATCTGGTCCACCGAGGTCATGGTGACCTTGGCTTGCTGGTAACGGGTCAGCAGGCCCGACAGCGAGGCCAGCGGGCTCAGGGCGCGGCCACTGAGCATGTAGCAGGCAATCAGGCCGCCCATGCTGAGGTTGCCGTCGATGATCTGGTAAACGCCGAACACGATCATGATCACGCCGGCCAGTTGCTGTATGAGCAAGGTCATGTTCATCGACAGGCCCGACAGCAACTTCACGCGCAGCTCGAGGCGGCTGAGGGTGCCGATGGTCTGTTCCCAGCCGTACTGGCGCTCGCTCTCGGCGTTGTTGACCTTGACCGCATCGAGCCCGGCGAGGGTTTCGATCAGGCTGGACTGGCGCTCGGCGGCCAGGGCCATGGTCCGTTCCATGGTCGCCACCAGCGGTTTTT
This sequence comes from Pseudomonas edaphica, assembly GCF_005863185.1. Taxonomy (GTDB): domain Bacteria; phylum Pseudomonadota; class Gammaproteobacteria; order Pseudomonadales; family Pseudomonadaceae; genus Aquipseudomonas; species Aquipseudomonas edaphica. The sequence goes on along the minus strand of NZ_VBVZ01000227.1, from coordinate 2,657 downwards.
GCAGGGCATAGCCGATGCCCAGGGCCAGCGGGAAGGCCAATACCGGGATCCACACCAGGTGCCCGCCCAGGATGGCGATCACCAGGAAAATCAGCAGGGTAAACGGCAGGTCGATCAGGCTGGTGAGGGTCAAGGATGCGAGGAAATCACGCAGGCTCTGAAACTCATGGATGTTCTGCGCGAAGCTGCCAACCCGTGCCGGGCGGTACTTCATGGACATGCCGACAATGCGCTCGAACAGCGTGGCCGAGATGATCAGGTCGGTTTTTTTGCCCGCCAGGTCCAGGCACAAACTGCGCAGGCTTTTGAGAACCAAGTCGAACAGGTAGGCGCCGCAGATACCCACGGCCAGCACCCAGAGGGTCGCGGTGGCCTGGTTTGGCACGACACGGTCGTACACGTTCATCACAAACAGCGGCGCGGCCATGGCGATGATGTTGATCAGGAAGCTCGCGGCGATGGCGTCGGTGTAGAGCCAGCGCGAACGTTTGAGCGTGTCGCGAAACCACGAACGCGCCCGAGGGATCAGGGTGCCGTGGTTGACGTCGAATTTGTGCTGAGGCTGGGCGAAGAAGACTTTGCCGATGTAGTCATTGGCCAGCAGCTCACGCTTGATCAGTACTTCACCGCCGTCGCTTTCGCTGAGCAGGATGCGTGCTTCGTCTTCACCTTGCCAACCCACCAGCACGGTACTGCGGCCGTCCTTGAGCAACAGCAGCGCCGGCAGTGCAATCGTCGGGATCTGCTCCAGCTTGCGCTGCAACACCCGGCCTTGCAGCCCGGCACGCGCGGCTGCACGCGGCAGCAACTCGGCACTCAGTCGCTGCGACGGCAGCGGCAAACCGGTGGTGAGCATGGCCGCGCTGGCAGGTTTTTGATGCAGGGCACAGAGCGCCAACAACCCGTCCAGTAACGGGTCGTCGTGGAGCGTGCGTGGATCATGACTGAGATGAACTCGACTGACTTCGGATTCCACGCGGCGCACTCTCGACTAACAGATGGGGCTATTGGGGTGGCTCAATTCATCCCAGGCAGTTGAACTTTAGGTTTCACGTCGTTCTGTACGACGGACGCCATCGGTGCGACCACTCCCTGGCTTTTGAGCAATTCACCCATGGTCGCCTTGATTCGATACTGAGTAAATAACTGAATGTTCTTGATCTCTTCCAGACGACGGGAAGCGGTGAACAATTCGTTCTCGCTGTCGAGCAAGTCGAGCAGGGTTCGTTGGCCGAGGCTGAACTGCTGCTGGTACGAAGTACGCACGCGGGTGCTGTGGTCGACGTATTGCTGGGCAACCGGCAACTGCGCATTGGCGTTGTTCAAGGCGTTCCAGGCCAGGCCCAGTTCTTCATTGAGTTGGCGCAAGGCGTTGTTACGGATATCCAGGGCTTGGCTGGTCTGGTACGACTTGGACTGCAAGTCGGCCTTGTTGCTGCCACCGGCGAACAGGTTGAAGCGCATGCGCACCATGGCTTCCCAGCCGTTGTTATGGCTGGCGTCGCCGGCTACGTTGTTATCGGCGTTGGTGCCAAGCTCGGCATCAAAGCGTGGGTAGAAGGTCGACTTGGCAGCTTCGTACTGGCTCTCGGCGGCGGAGATATCCGACTCGGCCGAGCGCAGGATCGGGCTGTTATCGAGCATCTGGCGACGGGCTTCATTCAGGTCCGCCGGCAGCATGGCCATAAATGGCGCTGGGCGCTCAAGCTGGTCGGGCATCTGGCCGACGGCGCTGAGGTAGTTGACCTGGGAGTCGGCCAGGTTGGTCTGCTCGGTGATCAGGTTGTTGCGAGCCTGGGCCAGACGCGCTTCGGCCTGGTCCTGGTCGGCACCGTTGCCGACACCGCGCTGGGTGCGCAATTTGATCTGGTCGTAGATGCGTTCGTGGTTGCGCAGGTTCTCTTCGGCCAGGCGCACGAATTCGCGGCGGGTCAACACGTCCAGGTAGACCTGGGCCACGGTCAAACCGGTGCGCTCGGAGGTGCCGAGCAAGGAATAAGCACGGGAGTTGACGTTGGCTTGTTGACGCCCAACTTCGCTGGACGTGGCGAAACCGTCAAAAATCATCTGTTGCAGGCGCAGGCTGGACTCGCCGCGGTTGAGCGTGTCCCAGTGGTTGCCGTTTGGGCCGTTGGCGGCGCGGGTGGTGGAGTTATCGGTGCCTTCGCGACCGTAACCGGCGTTCAGGTCAACGCGCGGCAAGTAACCACCTTGAGCGGCGCGCAATTGGTAATCGGCGGCGATACGGCTGTTCACGCCGGCCTGGATTTCCGGGTGCACATCCAGCGCCTGCTGCATGGCCTGGGGCAATGTTTGGGCTTGTACGAAACCGGCGGCGAGTACGAACGGTATTGCCTTGAACAGGTTCAAACGCATTTAAAAATTCCCCAGGACTTCTTGTCTCAAATCACAGCGATTGATACCGCTGCGTCGGATAATGGCTACCGTAATGACCGTACGTCGGAAAGTTCAAAAAGCGGAACTGCTTCACACATGTAGGACGGTTCGCCGCATAAATATCAATGTGACATTACGGGGCCAATTGTTTAGGATGGCGACCATAAGGTCAATACTTTGGCATAAACTAGATAACGAATAAATCTAGCCAATTATTTGACGCCAGTAACTACTTATACTACACCCCTCCTGTTTGTCCC
>NZ_VBVZ01000226.1 GCF_005863185.1 Pseudomonas edaphica | reverse complement strand
AACTCAGTAGTGAAACGGTGCATCGCCGATGGTAGTGTGGGGTTTCCCCATGTGAGAGTAGGTCATCGTCAAGATTAAATTCCAAAACCCCTGATTGCTAACGCAATCAGGGGTTTTGTTTTGGGCGCTCGTTTAGGCGTAAATCTCGCTCACGAGTGGCGTTAATCACAACGCGTCCAGGCTGAGATGCCACGTAAGCCTGCTTTGCAGCCGCCTCCAGTGCTAAATCCTGTCCTTTCTATGCAATGACCTTGCGCATGGCTATCATGCGTGCCTCATTGTGAGGCGATGCTTGCATGCTGACGTTGTTAACACTTCTCAAAGATGGTCGATTCCACTCCGGAGAGGCGCTCGGTGCTGCCCTGGGTGTCAGCCGCAGTGCTGTTTGGAAGCAGCTCCAGCATCTGGAGTCTGAATTGAACCTGCCCATTCATAAAATTCGCGGCAGGGGGTACCAGCTAGCATCTCCATTGGTGTTCTTGAGTGCTGAAGAAATTCAAGAGCGCGCTCCTGCTTTGGCGTGGCCTGTTTACATCTCTGACTCCATAGACTCCACCAATGCCGAGGCTTTGCGCCTCGTCGGCACAGGTTGCGCGGCGCCATTTCTGGTGCTTGCGGAGCAGCAAACGGCGGGAAGAGGGAGGCGGGGCCGCAAGTGGGTCAGTCCGTTTGCTCAAAACCTGTATTACAGCCTCGTATTGCGCATTGACGGCGGGCTGAGGCAGTTGGAAGGGCTTAGCCTTGTCGTCGGATTGGCAGTCATGCAGGCCCTGCGTGAGTTGGGTGTCCAGGGCGCCGCCTTGAAATGGCCGAATGACGTCCTGGTTGGGCAGAAAAAAATTGCCGGTATCTTGCTGGAATTGGTTGGAGATCCCGCTGATGTTTGCCATGTTGTGCTCGGTATAGGGATCAACGTAAATATGCAGAAGGCGGCAGAGGTCGATCAGCAGTGGACGTCGGCGCAGTTGGAGACGGGCTCCCCTGTCGACCGAAATCACTTGGTCGCACGCCTTGGACTGCAGTTGCAAAGTCACCTGGAGCGACATAAGGCTTTCGGTTTTGCTGCGCTTCAGGAAGAGTGGGAGCGAAATCATTTGTGGCAGGGTAAGGCCGTATCTCTTATCGCGGGTGTTAACCAGATTGATGGTGTGGTGCTGGGTGTTGATCACCAGGGCGCGCTGCGGCTGAGTGTCGAGGGTGTCGAGAAAATATACAGCGGCGGTGAGTTAAGCCTGAGGTTGCGTGATGATTCTTGAGCTCGACTGTGGGAATAGCTTTATCAAGTGGCGTGTGCTCGATTCGCCTATGGCCAGGGCGTCCGCTGAGGGTGTTGTCGGCTCGGACCTTGAGTTGATCGAGGGCCTGAAGGCAATCCCGGGGTTGTCATTGACGCGCTGCCGCCTGGTAAGTGTTCGGGCCTCCGAAGAGACCGGGCAGTTGGTTGAGGCATTGCAGGGGGCATTTGGGGTTGTTGTGTCTTGTGCTGTCTCAGCGAGGGAGGCGGCGGGTGTACGTAACGGCTACGAAGAGTTTGAGCGTCTTGGGCTGGATCGTTGGTTGGCAATGCTCGGTGGTTTCAAGCTGGCATCAGGTGCCTGCCTGGTACTCGATTTCGGTACCGCAGCCACTGCAGACTTTATTGCTGCCGATGGTGAGCACCTTGGCGGCTTCATTTGCCCGGGAATGCCCCTCATGCGCAGCCAGTTGCGAACGCACACGCGCAAAATCCGCTACGACGATATTGCGGCAGAGCAGGCCCTGGCACGCCTCTCGCCGGGGCGGACGACTGTGGAAGCCGTTGAGCGGGGTTGTACGCTGATGCTCAGAGGGTTTGTTTTGACACAGCTTGAGTTGGCTCGGAGCTATTGGGGGAATGACTTCACGGTTTTTCTGACTGGCGGGGATGCTGACCTGGTCTCCGATGCCGTGCCTCACGCTCGTTTTGTTCCTGATCTGGTTTTTGTTGGTCTGGCGATGGCGTGCCCTTTGTCCTGAGGTATTTATGCGTTGGCTGTTTTTGCTTTTGCTCGTTCTCAATGCCTTCTATTACATCTGGCATCAACAGGAAGCCCCATTGCGTGCTAAAGATGTAACGCCACTGAGTCTCTATAAGGGCTCTCAGCAGGATATTCGCCTATTGAGTGAATCCTCTGACCCCATGGTTCGGCGCGACCGGGCAAAAGCGCCTGACGCACAAAGTACGTGTCTATACATCGGTGGTTTCGCTGATCAGCGCCAGGCCCAGTCGGTAGAGCAGCGCCTCATAAGCCTGGATATAAAGGTCAAAGTGCTTCTCCTCAATACGCCTGATGCCTCCGGCTATTGGCTTCGTGTCGCCCCTGAAAGCAGGAGGTTGGCTGAGGATCTGCCGTTTGAAAACCTTGCTAAGGAATTCAATGAGTTAAAACATAAAATAATGTTGTGCGAAGGCGTTGCAACTGTCGAATAGTTTGCATAGAATGGCGCCCGCTTCGCAGTGAAGACCTTTACGGTCTACAGCGTGAAGCGAAGGTCAACGCAGCTAACCTCATATTTTTAATGAGAAAATGCTTGACAGAAGGCCGGCGTGATGTAGAATGCCGGCTCGCTTAGGAGGGGTTCCCGAGCGGCCAAAGGGATCAGACTGTAAATCTGACGTCTACGACTTCGAAGGTTCGAATCCTTCCCCCTCCACCATTTTTAGCGTGAGCTGCAAGCTCCGCGGGTATAGTTTAGTGGTAGAACCTCAGCCTTCCAAGCTGATGATGCGGGTTCGATTCCCGCTACCCGCTCCAAGTTTGCAGGTTGTGCAATGTGTTTTGCTCTTGTAGCTCAGTTGGTAGAGCACACCCTTGGTAAGGGTGAGGTCAGCGGTTCAAATCCGCTCAAGAGCTCCATATAACAAGGCAGATATGAAAATATCTGCCTTTGTTTTAACAGCTGCCTCGGCTTGTTGGTGTTGCATTTGGCTTTGTTGCCAGGTGATTTCAGGTCTAGTGGGGTTGGTTGTTGTAAAGTCTTTTTCAGGCCTGCATAATGGTCGGCCTGATTTTGTTTTAGGTCAGTAGCTCAATTGGCAGAGCGACGGTCTCCAAAACCGTAGGTTGGGGGTTCGATTCCCTCCTGACCTGCCAGATTCACGTGGTGTGTCTGGCTTTCTTTTCACAGGATCTTCATAGATGACTCCTAAGGCTGAAGCTCAAAGCTCTCGTTTCGATCTCGTCAAGTGGCTCGCTGTGGTCGCGTTGGTGGTCGTAGGCGTTGTTGGCAATCAGTACTACTCTGCTTCGCCGATCCTGTACCGCGTACTCGCTTTGCTCGCTCTTGCTGCTGTAGCTGCCTTTGTAGGCCTGCAGACTGCCAAAGGCAAGTCTTTCGCGGTCCTGGTAAAGGAAGCTCGCACCGAAATTCGTAAAGTCGTTTGGCCGACTCGCCAAGAAACCACGCAGACCACGTTGATTGTTGTGGCTGTTGTTCTGGTTATGGCGTTGCTGTTGTGGGGGCTTGATTCCCTGCTCGGCTGGCTTGTTTCCTTGATTGTTGGCTAAGGGTGTCCCGTGGCTAAGCGTTGGTACGTTGTGCATGCTTACTCGGGTTACGAGAAGCATGTTATGCGCTCTTTGCTAGAGCGCGTAAAGCTTGCAGGCATGGAAGATGGCTTCGGCGAAATTCTGGTTCCCACTGAAGAAGTGGTTGAAATGCGGAATGGTCAGAAGCGCAAAAGCGAACGCAAGTTCTTCCCTGGCTACGTGCTGGTTCAGATGGACATGAATGAAGGTACTTGGCACTTGGTCAAGGACACTCCTCGTGTCATGGGTTTCATCGGCGGTACTGCTGATAAGCCTGCTCCGATCACCGACAAAGAGGCGGAAGCAATTCTGCGTCGCGTTGCTGACGGTAGCGACAAGCCCAAGCCGAAGACGTTGTTCGAGCCGGGTGAGGTTGTTCGTGTCACAGATGGTCCGTTTGCTGATTTCAACGGCACCGTCGAAGAAGTTAACTACGAAAAGAGCCGGATCCAAGTGGCAGTGCTCATTTTCGGTCGCTCTACTCCGGTAGAGTTGGAGTTCAGCCAGGTCGAGAAGGTCTAGCTGAGCAAGCATCCCAACCCCGCAGCCTTAGGCTGTGGGGTTTTGTCGTCACTGGGATAAACGCGCAAGTAACCGGGGAGCCTTTCGAGGCGTTTGAACCCGTAATTGGAGTGCCTCATGGCCAAGAAGATTACCGCTTACATCAAGCTGCAAGTGAAGGCCGCTCAGGCCAACCCAAGTCCACCTGTCGGCCCGGCTCTGGGTCAGCACGGCGTGAACATCATGGAATTCTGCAAGGCCTTCAACGCCCGTACTCAGGGTCTTGAGCCAGGTCTGCCGACTCCAGTGATCATCACTGTATACAGCGACCGTAGCTTCACTTTCGAAACCAAGTCGACCCCGGCTTCGGTTTTGCTGAAGAAAGCTGCTGGTCTGACTAGCGGTTCCGCTCGTCCTAACACCGTTAAGGTTGGCACCGTAACTCGTGCTCAGCTGGAAGAAATCGCGAAAACCAAAAACGCGGATCTGACTGCAGCTGATATGGATGCAGCCGTGCGTACCATCGCCGGTTCTGCTCGTAGCATGGGCCTTAACGTGGAGGGTGTGTAATGGCTAAGCTGACCAAGCGCCAAAAGGCTATCGCCGGCAAAATCGAAGCAGGCAAGGCCTACAACTTTGTAGACGCCGCTGCCCTGCTGACCGAGCTGTCGACTGTCAAGTTCAGCGAGTCCGTTGACGTTGCTGTAAACCTGGGTGTTGACCCACGTAAATCCGACCAGGTCGTTCGTAGCGCTACTGTGCTGCCACACGGTACTGGCAAGACTGTACGTGTTGCTGTCTTCACCCAAGGCCCGGCAGCTGAAGCTGCTCTGGCCGCCGGCGCTGATCGCGTTGGCATGGACGACCTGGCTGCCGAAATGAAAGGCGGCGACCTGAACTACGACGTAGTTATTGCTTCCCCGGATGCAATGCGCGTTGTAGGTCAGTTGGGTCAGATCCTCGGTCCACGTGGTCTGATGCCTAACCCTAAAGTCGGCACCGTAACGCCAGACGTAGCTACCGCGGTTAAAAACGCCAAGGCTGGTCAGGTTCGTTATCGCACCGACAAAAACGGCATCATTCACACCTCCGTTGGCAAAGTCGGCTTCGATGCCGTCAAGCTGAAGGAAAACGTTGAAGCCCTGATCGCTGATCTGAAGCGTATCAAGCCAGCTTCTTCGAAAGGTATCTACGTCAAGCGCGTTACCCTGAGCACCACTATGGGCCCAGGTCTGGTCATCGACCAAGGCTCGCTGGACGTATAAGAAATACGTTGGTGCGAGAGATCGCGCCAATTGAAAAAATTGGGGTCCCTGCCTGGCGGGGGCTATCCAAGACCGTAGGCGGCGCAAGTCTTAAACCTCAAGCCTACGCAGATGGTGCTCCCGGTTCCTTACCGAATCAGACACCAAAACGACATCCGGCTTCGGCCAGATGAAACGGTAACAAGCAGGAGTTAAACCCGTGGCAATTAATCTCGAAGACAAGAAGGCCATCGTCGCTGAAGTCAACGAGGCTGCCAAAGCTGCTCTGTCCGCTGTCGTGGCTGATGCCCGTGGTGTGACAGTAGGCGCTATGACCGGACTCCGTAAAGAGGCTCGTGAAGCTGGCGTATACGTACGTGTTGTACGTAACACCCTGCTCAAGCGCGCTGTTGCTGACACTGAATACAGTGTTCTCAACGACGTGTTCACCGGCCCGACTCTGATCGCGTTCTCCAAAGATCACCCGGGTGCTGCTGCCCGTTTGTTCAAGGAATTCGCCAAGAGTCAGGATAAGTTCGAGATCAAGGCAGCTGCGTTCGAGGGCAAGTTCCTCGCAGCTAACCAAATCGACGTACTGGCAACACTGCCGACCCGTAACGAAGCTATTTCTCAGCTGATGAGCGTGATTCAAGGCGCTACCAGCAAGTTGGCTCGTACTCTGGCCGCAGTTCGCGAGCAAAAAGAAGCTGCCGCAGCCTAAGGCTGAGCACCTCCTTTCGCGTATTTTTGTTTATTTCGATGGCCGCGTAGGCCGTCCCCCAATTCAGGAAATACAGTAATGTCTATCTCCCAAGAAGATATCCTCAACGCCGTAGCTGAAATGTCGGTTCTGCAGGTTGTTGAGCTGATCAAAGCTTTCGAAGAAAAATTCGGCGTTTCCGCTGCCGCTGCTTCCGCTGGCCCAGCTGTTGCTGCTGTTGCTGCTGAAGAGCAAACCGAATTCAACGTCATGCTGCTGGAAGCTGGCGAGAAGAAAGTAAACGTGATCAAGGCAGTTCGTGAACTGACCGGTCTGGGCCTGAAAGAAGCCAAGGCTGTAGTTGACGGCGCTCCTGCCCAGGTTCTGGAAGCAGTGTCGAAAGACGCCGCTGACAAAGCTAAAGCAGTGCTGGAAGAAGCAGGCGCTAAAGTCGAGCTGAAGTAAGCATCGACCTTGCGTCTCCAGCCCAAGCGTTAAGCTGAAGGCTGATGGCTGGTGGCTCTTGCCACCGGCCTTTTTCCGTTCTTGGCTGTCGACTCGGTCGCCGCCAATTACGCGCTGTAACCACCCGATGCGGTGGTGCAAACCATGGGGTTTGCAAGATTTTCTGGCTGCTCCCGTCGGAGGGGCCAAACAAGCAGGTGACCAAGCTGGGGAACGCTGATGGCTTACTCATATACTGAGAAAAAACGTATCCGCAAGGACTTTAGCAAGTTGCCGGACGTCATGGATGTCCCGTACCTTCTGGCTATCCAGCTGGATTCGTATCGTGAATTCTTGCAGGCGGGAGCGACCAAAGATCAGTTCCGCGACGTGGGCCTGCATGCGGCCTTCAAATCCGTTTTCCCGATCATCAGCTACTCCGGCAATGCTGCGCTGGAGTACGTGGGTTATCGCCTGGGCGAACCGGCATTTGATGTCAAAGAATGCGTGTTGCGCGGTGTTACGTACGCCGTACCTTTGCGGGTAAAAGTCCGCCTGATCATTTTCGACAAAGAATCGTCGAACAAAGCGATCAAGGACATCAAAGAGCAAGAAGTCTACATGGGCGAAATCCCACTGATGACTGAAAACGGTACCTTCGTAATCAACGGTACCGAGCGTGTTATTGTTTCCCAGCTGCACCGTTCCCCGGGCGTGTTCTTCGACCACGACCGCGGCAAGACGCACAGCTCCGGTAAACTCCTGTACTCCGCGCGGATCATTCCGTACCGCGGTTCGTGGTTGGACTTCGAGTTCGACCCGAAAGACTGCGTGTTCGTGCGTATCGACCGTCGTCGCAAGCTGCCGGCCTCGGTACTGCTGCGCGCGCTCGGTTACACCACTGAGCAGGTGCTGGACGCTTTCTACACCACCAACGTATTCAGCCTGAAGGATGAAACCCTCAGCCTGGAGCTGATTGCTTCGCGTCTGCGTGGTGAAATTGCCGTTCTGGACATTCAGGACGAAAACGGCAAAGTGATCGTTGAGGCGGGTCGTCGTATTACTGCGCGCCACATCAACCAGATCGAAAAAGCCGGCATCAAGTCGCTGGAAGTGCCTCTGGACTACGTCCTGGGTCGCACCACCGCCAAGGTTATCGTTCACCCGGCTACAGGCGAAATCCTGGCTGAGTGCAACACCGAGCTGAACACCGAAATCCTGGCAAAAATCGCTAAGGCCCAGGTTGTTCGCATCGAGACCCTGTACACCAACGACATCGACTGCGGTCCGTTCATCTCCGACACACTGAAGATCGACTCCACCAGCAACCAATTGGAAGCGCTGGTCGAGATCTATCGCATGATGCGTCCTGGTGAGCCACCGACCAAAGACGCTGCCGAGACCCTGTTCAACAACCTGTTCTTCAGCCCTGAGCGTTATGACCTGTCTGCGGTCGGCCGGATGAAGTTCAACCGTCGTATCGGTCGTACCGAGATCGAAGGTTCGGGCGTGCTGTGCAAGGAAGATATCGTCGCGGTACTGAAGACTCTGGTTGACATCCGTAACGGTAAAGGCATCGTCGATGACATCGACCACCTGGGTAACCGTCGTGTTCGCTGCGTAGGCGAAATGGCCGAAAACCAGTTCCGCGTTGGCCTTGTGCGTGTTGAGCGTGCGGTCAAAGAGCGTCTGTCGATGGCTGAAAGCGAAGGCCTGATGCCGCAAGACCTGATCAACGCCAAGCCAGTGGCTGCGGCAGTGAAAGAGTTCTTCGGTTCCAGCCAGCTTTCCCAGTTCATGGACCAGAACAACCCGCTCTCCGAGATCACCCACAAGCGCCGTGTTTCTGCACTGGGCCCGGGCGGTCTGACCCGTGAGCGTGCTGGCTTTGAAGTTCGTGACGTACACCCGACGCACTACGGTCGTGTTTGTCCGATCGAAACGCCGGAAGGTCCGAACATCGGTCTGATCAACTCCCTGGCCGCTTATGCGCGCACCAACCAGTACGGCTTCCTCGAGAGCCCGTACCGCGTGGTGAAAGACGCTCTGGTCACCGACGAGATCGTATTCCTGTCCGCCATCGAAGAAGCTGATCACGTGATCGCTCAGGCTTCGGCCACGATGAACGACAAGAAAGTCCTGATCGACGAGCTGGTAGCTGTTCGTCACTTGAACGAGTTCACCGTCAAGGCGCCGGAAGACGTCACCTTGATGGACGTTTCGCCGAAGCAGGTAGTTTCGGTTGCAGCGTCGCTGATCCCGTTCCTGGAACACGATGACGCCAACCGTGCGTTGATGGGTTCCAACATGCAGCGTCAAGCTGTACCAACCCTGCGCGCTGACAAGCCGCTGGTAGGTACCGGCATGGAGCGTAACGTAGCCCGTGACTCCGGCGTTTGCGTCGTCGCCCGTCGTGGCGGCGTGATCGACTCCGTTGATGCCAGCCGTATCGTGGTTCGTGTTGCCGATGATGAAGTTGAAACTGGCGAAGCCGGTGTCGACATCTACAACCTGACCAAATACACCCGCTCGAACCAGAACACCTGCATCAACCAGCGTCCGCTGGTGAGCAAGGGTGACCGCGTTCAGCGTAGCGACATCATGGCCGACGGCCCGTCCACCGACATGGGTGAACTGGCTCTGGGTCAGAACATGCGCATCGCGTTCATGGCATGGAACGGCTTCAACTTCGAAGACTCCATCTGCCTGTCCGAGCGTGTTGTTCAAGAAGACCGTTTCACCACGATCCACATTCAGGAACTGACCTGTGTGGCACGTGATAC
>NZ_VBVZ01000225.1 GCF_005863185.1 Pseudomonas edaphica | reverse complement strand
GTGGCAAATAGGCTAACTGAACCACCGCTATCGCAGGCAAGCCAGCTCCCACCTTTAGATCTCTGTTAGCCGAAACGGTAGATGTCCATCCCCAGCGCGCCCAAGGTGAACCCCTGATGCGCCACACTGAAATCCCCTCCGGCGCCCCGTGCAAAGTACAACGGCAACAAATGCTCATCGCTGGGATGGCTGCGCACGGCATGCGGCGCCTGGCGGCGGTAGTCGTGCAGGGCCGCTTCATCGTTGGCGGCAAGTTTATCCACCACCCAATCGCGAAAATCCCGCGCCCACGGCTCGATGCTCTCAGGGCCGGCGCGCCAGTTCAGCTCACCCAGGTTATGGGTGATGCTGCCGGAGCCGATCAACAGCACACCCTGTTCGCGCAGGCTCGCCAGGGCATGCCCGACTCGGGTTTGCAACGCCGGGCCCATGCGGCTAGGCAAGGAAACCTGCACCACTGGAATATCCGCCGCCGGGTACATCAGTGACAGCGGCACCCAGGTGCCGTGGTCGAAGGGGCGGCGTTCATCGAGTTGCGCGTCGAGGCCATCGGCTTGCAGCAGCCCGACGATTTGCGCGGCCAACTGCGGGTTGCCCGGCGCCGGGTACTGCACGGCAAACAGTTCGGGAGGGAACCCACCGAAGTCGTGCCAGGTTTGCGGGGCGGCGCTGCCAGTGACGAGTAATTGGTCGCTTTCCCAGTGCGCCGATACCACCACAATCGCCTTTGGCCGTGGCAGTTCAGCCGCCAAACGGCGCAGCGCCGGGCCACTGGCACCGGGTTGCAGGGCGAGCATGGGCGAACCGTGGGAGATAAACAGGCTGGGGAGCATAAGTCGGGTCCTGAGGGTTAACATAGGCCCATCTTCAATCAGATCATTGATCTAAATCTAATATAAGTTTTAGCGCCTTTTGATCGATTTTTCAGGGTGATTTATGGAGCCTAAGTTTTGGCAAGAGCGCTGGGCGCGCAATCAAATTGGCTTTCACCTGCCTGACGTCAACCCTTACCTGCAACGGCATTGGCCGAAACTGGTACTGCCGGTTGGCGCAAAAGTGCTGGTGCCGTTGTGTGGCAAGAGCCTGGATATGATCTGGCTCGAAAGCCATGGGTATCGCGTAATGGGCGTGGAATTGTCGGAGCAGGCGGTTGAAGCCTTCTTCAATGAGCAATCGTTGACGCCGCATATCCGCCAGCAAGGCGCGTTCAAGGTGTATGCGTCCGGCTTGATCGAGGTGTGGTGCGGCGACTTCTTCGCTGTCGACGCCGAGGCGGTGAGCGATTGCACAGCACTCTATGATCGCGCGGCGTTGATCGCTCTGCCGCCGCTGATGCGGGCGCAATATGCTGAGCATCTGAATACGCTTCTGCGCCCTGGTTGCAAGGGGCTGCTGATCACCCTGGACTATGATCAGACGCAGAAGGCTGGGCCGCCATTTGCGGTGACTGACGAGGAAGTCAGGGTGTTGCTGGGCTTGCGTTGGAGCCTGACTGTACTTGAAGAGCAAGACATCCTGGGCGAGAGCTGGAAGTTTGTGCAGGACGGCGTTACGCGGCTGGAGGAGCGTGTGTATCAACTGACTCTGCGTTGACTATTGCATCGCCATCGCGGGCAAGCCCAGCTCCCACAGTGAATGCGTTCCAATGTGGGAGCCGGGCTTGCCCGCGATGGCGTTATCAGCACCTACAAAAAAGGGGCGATCAAATCGCCCCTTTCTGTGTCGTATCAGCCCCGACGACGCAGCGCGTCGATACGCTCCTCCAGTGGCGGGTGGCTCATGAAGAAGCGGGCAAAGCCTTGCTTGATGCCACCGTTGATGCCAAACGCGGTCAGGCTGTCGGGCATGTGTACCGGCAGGCCCTGTTCGGAGCGCAGGTGTTGCAGCGCTGCGATCATTGCACCGGTGCCGGCCAGGCGGGCGCCGGCTTCGTCTGCGCGGAACTCGCGTTTGCGTGAGAACCACATGGTGATCGCACTGGCCAGGAAGCCCAGCACCACTTCAGCAAAGATGGTCGCCACGAAGTAAGCGATACCACGGCCTTCTTCGTTCTTGAAGATCACCTTGTCGACAAAGTTGCCGATGATCCGTGCGAAGAACATCACGAAGGTGTTCACCACGCCTTGTACCAGCGCCAGGGTGACCATGTCGCCATTGGCTACGTGGCCGATCTCGTGGGCCAGCACGGCCTTCACTTCGTCGTAGGAGAAGCGTTCGAGCATGCCCTGGCTCACCGCAACGAGCGCGTCGTTCTTGTTCCAGCCGGTGGCGAAGGCGTTGGCTTCATAGGCGGGGAAGATCCCGACCTCAGGCATCTTGATGCCGGCCTCGCGGGACAGTTGCTCAACGGTTTGCAGCAACCATTGTTCATGCCGGGTGCGTGGCTGGGTGATGACCTGGGTGCTGGTGCTCATCTTCGCCATCCATTTGGAGATGAACAGCGAAAACAGCGAGCCGGCAAAACCAAAGACCGCACAGAAAACCAGCAGCTGATTGAGGTTCAGATCAACCCCGTTGGCCGCCATGAACCCGTTGAAGCCGAAAAGGCTCAGGGTGATGCTGGCAATCAGCACGACCGCCAGGTTAGTGGCCAAGAACAGCAGGATGCGCATCATGGTTGTAGAGTTCTCCTCATGCTTAATATGTCGCGTACTGCGGGGTATATAAGGTGCGGCCTAAGGTGATTCAACCGAGCGACTATTTCAAACTGTGTCCTACAGCATCAATGTAGAGCCTTGAAGGGAATTTCTGACCTGGAAAGTGACGGGTGATCACCCCGCTCATGCCTTGGCGCCCTGTAATTACAAGGGGTTGACCGGTGCGTGGTGTGCAGCGGCGAGCGAGGAGGGGAGGCAGGCTAGAGAAGTGTTGCCAGATACTCGCTGTACGACCGAATGGCGGTCGTACAGCGACTTTTAGATTACTGGCGATAGGACTTGAGGAAGTTGCCGATGCGACCAATGGCCATGTCCAGGTCATCCACACGCGGCAAGGTCACCACGCGGAAGTGATCCGGCCACGGCCAGTTGAACGCCGTTCCCTGCACCACCAGCAGCTTTTCCGACAGCAGCAGGTCGAGCACGAATTTCTCGTCGTTGAGGATCGGGCAGACTTTCGGGTCGATGCGTGGGAAGGCATACAACGCGCCCATGGGTTTCACGCAGCTGACGCCCGGGATCGCGTTGAGCAGTTCCCAGGTGCGGTTGCGTTGCTCCAATAGACGGCCCTGGGGCAAGACCAGGTCGTTGATGCTCTGGTAGCCGCCGAGAGCGGTCTGGATCGCATGTTGGCTCGGCACGTTGGCGCACAGGCGCATATTGGCCAGCATGTCGATGCCTTCGATGTAGCTCTGGGCATTGTGCTTGGGGCCCGAGATGGCGATCCAGCCGGAGCGGAAACCCGCCACCCGGTAGGACTTGGACAGGCCATTGAAGGTCAGGCACAGCAGGTCCGGTGCCAGGGAGCCGGTGCAGATGTGCACGGCGTCGTCGTAGAGGATCTTGTCGTAGATCTCGTCGGAGAACACCACCAGGTTGTGCTGGCGCGCCAGTTCGAGCATGCCCAGCAACACTTCTTTGGAATAGACGGCGCCGGTGGGGTTGTTCGGGTTGATGATCACCAGGGCCTTGGTGTTCGGGGTGATCTTGGCCTTGATGTCGGCCAGGTCCGGGAACCAGTCCGCGCCTTCATCGCACAGGTAGTGCACCGGGTGGCCGCCGGCGAGGGTCACGGCAGCGGTCCACAGCGGGTAGTCGGGCGCCGGCACCAGCACTTCATCGCCATTGTTGAGCAAGGCCTGCATGGACATCACGATCAGCTCGGACACGCCGTTGCCCAGGTAGATGTCTTCGATGCCGACACCTTCCACCTGCTTTTGCTGGTAGTACTGCATCACGGCTTTACGCGCGCTGAACAGGCCCTTGGAGTCGCTGTAGCCCTGGGCTGTCGGCAGGTTGCGGATCACGTCCTGGAGGATTTCGTCCGGCGCTTCGAAACCAAAAGGCGCCGGGTTGCCAATGTTCAGCTTGAGGATGCGATGGCCTTCCTCTTCCAGGCGTTTGGCGTGCTTGAGCACCGGGCCGCGAATGTCGTAGCAGACGTTGGCGAGCTTGTTCGATTTGCTGACCTGCATGGCGATGTGATCCTGAAAATGAACGATCCAGACGGCGTGGACACTACCGTACTGCGAAACCTGCGGGGCTCGCACCCATAAATACGTTTGAATGCCGGTAGCGCGGGTGCCAGACTGGCGTTTTGAAGAGGCGCAATCATACGTGCCGCCTGATCCATGGAAAAGACACAGATCAGGGTTTTTCAGTTGCCGAGGTGTATCGATGGATAAGTTGCAGAAAACCGTTGAAGAATGGAAGGCGATGCTCGATCCGGAGCAGTACAACGTGTGCCGTCTCAAAGGCACCGAGCGACCTTTCAGCGGCAAATACAATGCCACCAAGACTGATGGCGTGTACCACTGCATTTGCTGCAGTGAGCCGCTGTTCGATTCCACCACCAAGTTTGATTCCGGCTGCGGCTGGCCGAGTTTCTACGCGCCGATTGCCGACAGCGCGATGATCGAGATCCGTGACATCAGCCACGGCATGATCCGCACCGAAGTCACCTGTGCCAAGTGCGACGCGCACCTGGGGCATGTGTTCCCGGACGGTCCGCCGCCCACCGGCCTGCGTTACTGCATCAACTCGGTGTGCCTGGACCTCGTTCCACGCTGACTGATCGTTCCCACGCTCCGCGTGGGAACGCCTCCTGTGACGCTCCGCGTCACGACTTTAGAAGCGAACGCAGAGCGTTCTGGGCTGCATTCCCACGCGGAGCGTGGGAACGATCTATGTGCAGGCATCACTGCGGTCAATTAAATTGCACGCAATTGAATTGCCTACTACCTTTATAGCTCTTTCTCCATATCCGAGGCGCTGCCATGAGCGACAACCTGCTGAGCATCCCGTGCACCACCATCAAGGGTGAGCAAAAGACCTTGGCCGATTTCGCCGGCAAGGCCATTTTGGTGGTCAACACCGCCAGCAAATGTGGTTTCACCCCACAATACAAAGGCCTGGAGCAGGTTTGGCAGCAGTACAAGGACCAGGGTCTGGTGGTGCTGGGCTTTCCCTGCAATCAGTTCGGCAAACAGGAGCCAGGCAACGAAGGGGCGATTTCCGAGTTCTGCGAGCTGAACTTCGGCGTCAGCTTCCCGCTGTTCAAGAAGATCGACGTGAATGGCAGCGACGCTCACCCACTGTTCGTGCAACTTAAAAAACAAGCGCCGGGGCTGCTGGGCTCCAAAGGTATCAAGTGGAACTTCACCAAATTTCTGATCGGCCGTGATGGCAAGGTGGTCAAGCGTTTTGCCCCGACCACCAAGCCCGAAGCCCTGACCCAAGAGATTGAAGCTCTGCTCAAATGACCGACTTGCCCCGCGTGTCCCTGGCGCTGGACGACCAGCTGTGTTTCAAGCTCTATGCCGCGTCCCGAGCGGTGACGCGGGCTTACAAGCCCATGCTCGACCAGTTGGGCCTGACCTACCCGCAATACCTGGCGATGCTGGTGTTGTGGGAATGGCACTGCGCGACCCCAACGCAACCCACGGTCAAGGCCCTGGGCGAGCGCCTGATGCTGGACTCTGGCACGCTGACGCCGCTGCTTAAGCGCCTGGAACAACTGGCGCTGGTGCAGCGCCGGCGCAGCGCGCTGGATGAGCGCGAGGTGCATCTGAGCCTGAGCCCCGCGGGCGTACAGTTGCGCGACCAGGCCCATGCCCTGAAAACCCGGCTGCTGTGCGACAGCGGTGTCGACCTGAACCAGGCCGACGTCTTGCGCAATGGTCTGGACGAGCTGCTGGCGCAGATCAAAAACTTGTCGAGTTCGGCACCCACAGGTCCAGCAGGGCTTTGAGCTCTTCGCGGCGAAACGGTTTGGCCAGGTAGTCATCCATTCCCGCCGCCCGGCAGCGCTCGCGTTCTTCCGCCAGGGCGTTGGCGGTCAGGGCGACGATAGGCAACTCCGGCCAGCGCCCGCTGCGGCGAATCTGCCGGCTGGCCTCGTAGCCGTCCATCACCGGCATATTGCAGTCCATCAACACCATGTCGAAGCGCTGCTCCTCCAGCAACTTGAGCGCCTCGCCGCCATGGGCAGCCACAATCACTTCGCAGCCGAGCTTGCTGAGCATGCCCTTGGCTACCAATTGATTGACCGGGTTGTCCTCCACCAGCAGGATGCGCGCGCGATGTGCCAGGGGCACGGTTTCCATCTGGACAGGGTCGAGGATCAGTTGCGCCTCGCTGCGCAGGTTGCGCTGCAGAATCTGATACAGCGCGTTGCGGCTCAACGGGCGTGCCTGTTGCTGCAGCGGCATCAGAGCCGCGACTTCTTCGCTGGGCATGAAGTTGCCATAGGCCGTCACCAGCAGGATCGGCGCGCTGATGCCAGGGCGCAGGCGGAACAGGCACTCCGGGCAATCGGTGATCAGCAGGTCGGGGGCCAGCCCGGTCAGGTCGTCATCCTGGGAGTAGCAGCGCAGCGCCAGCCCCCAAGCCGGCAGCAAGGTGCCGAGCAATTCCGCCAGGCCACTCCCGGTGTTGGTGATGGCGATGACTTCGCCCAACAGCGGCGCTTGTCGTGCGGCCGGCAAATGTGTGGGCAGCGGCAGGTCGGCGCAGAACTGGCTGCCAAAACCGACTTCCGAGCTGATGCTCAAGCGGCCCTTCATCGCTTCACACAGGTTATGCGTCAACGCCAGCCCCAGCCCGGTGCCGCCGAACTGGCGTGTGATACCCGCACCGGCCTGGGTAAACGGCTGGAATATTTTCACCTGCGCTTCCTGGGCAATGCCGATGCCGGTGTCACAGACTTCGATTTTTACCCGGCCACCCTCGGCACTGAGGCGCACGTCCACACGCCCGAAGCGGGTGAACTTCAAGGCATTGGAAAGCAGGTTGCTGACGATTTGCCGCACCCGTGTCGGGTCGCCAATGACTTGCGCAGGAAACAGCGGGTCGATCAGGCAGGTCAACTCGACACTCGGCGCCGCGTTCTGCGACAGCAGGTTGGCGGTGTCTTCCACCAATGAGCCGAGGTCGAACGGGATGCGTTCGAGCTCCAACTGGCCGGCGTCGAATTTCGACAGGTCGAGGATATCGTTGAGCAGTTCCACCAGCACCTTGCCCGAGTCGTGGGCGATGGACAGTTGCTGGCGTTGTTCGGCGTTCAGCGGGCTGTCGAGCGACAGCGCGATCATGCCCAGCAAGCCATTGAGCGGCGTGCGGATCTCATGGCTCATATTGGCCAGGAACGCGGCGCGCGCCTGGGCCATGGCCAGGGCGGTCAATTTGGCGGCTTCGAGTTCATCGTTGGATTGGCTCAAGCGCTGGTTGCTGGCCTTAAGCTCCAGAGTGCGTGCCGAGACGATATCTTCCAGTTGGCCCAGGTACTCGGTGAGGCGGTCCTCGGCATGGCGCCGTTGCTGGATTTCGGTCTGCATGTTTTCGAAT
This sequence comes from Pseudomonas edaphica, assembly GCF_005863185.1. GTDB lineage: Bacteria > Pseudomonadota > Gammaproteobacteria > Pseudomonadales > Pseudomonadaceae > Aquipseudomonas > Aquipseudomonas edaphica. The sequence goes on along the minus strand of NZ_VBVZ01000225.1, from coordinate 1,740 downwards.
TGCTGGTTGGCGACGTTCACCAGCACGCCGATTTCATCGTTTTCGTGACCCGGCGGGCAATCCAGGCGAGCCTGCTTGCTGGTGCTCAGGGCACGGATGATGCGCACCAGTGGCTGGGTCAGCATCACGTAGAACAGGCCCAGCAGAATGCCTGTCAGCAGCAGGCTGCGGGCGAACCCGTTGAGCAAGGTTATCTCGGCGCGGTGCAGGAAACGGCTGCCAAAGGCGTAGGTGTCGACGTCCAGGCGCAGCACGCCGAGGGAATCCTCGGGCATGTGGCTCAGGAACAGTCGATCTTCAAACAAGCGGTTGGCGCCAAACAGGAAGTCACTGATGGGCCGGTAGGCGCTCTCTTTGCGCGGCCGGTTCACGTCGGCCAGTACCACGCCATTGTTATCGACCAGTTGCGCGTGGGTGATGGCCGGCGAGTGCAACAGGCCCAGGGTCAGTTCCTGGGCAAGTTCGGCATCAATGTTGTAGGCGATACGTGAGGCAGGGTTATGGCTGATTTCGATAAGTGAGCGTATTTCACGGTTGATCGAGGCGTCTTCGCTGGCATAATCAATGCCGATTTGGATCAGGCTGAGCAAGGTTCCCAAGACGAAACCGACCAGCACAGTCAATCGAGCTTGTTTATAAGACAAGCGGTGGGCGAACTTGATATCCATCGGGTGTTGAACCACTTCACGTTTCCCTTCGCCCGGCAAGCATAGCTGAACATCCACAGGCTTTGGCTTGGCCGGCATGAATCGTTTTATACGCAGCCTCGTGGGGTCTGCCACAGGGTTGCCAATACGCCATCTTTTGCAAGAACTTGCCAGAGGAATAATCGTGGATTCTCGATTGAATGCCTTTCTTGAGCGGGCCGATGCGGTCCTTGCGCGCCTGGAACCGCTGTTACCTGCACCGCGCCAAGCCATCGATTGGAATAACTGCCTCGCCGCCCGTTGGCAGCGCGAAGGTCGTACTGGCTTTTTGCTCCCGCTGGAAGTGAGCCTGGACATGCGCCTGTCCGACCTTATCGGCGTGGACAAGCAACGTGAGCAACTGGCTCGCAACACTCAGCAATTTCTCGATGGCCTGCCCGCCAACCATGCGTTGCTGTGGGGCTCGCGCGGCACCGGTAAATCCTCCATGGTGCGTGCTTTGCTGGCCCAGCATGCCAAGGCCGGTTTGCGCCTGATTGAAATCGAGCGCGATCACCTGGCTGACCTGCCGCGCGTGGTCGAGCAACTGCTCAAGCTGCCGCAACGGTTCATCCTGTTCTGTGACGACCTGTCTTTCGAAGCGGGTGAGGGCGATTATCGCGTACTCAAGAGCGTACTGGACGGCTCCCTTGAGCAAGCGCCGGAAAATGTGTTGCTGTATGCCACCTCCAACCGTCGTCACCTGGTGCCGGAAAACCAGAGCGACAACGACAATTGGAAGCGCGTGGACGGTGAGTTGCACCCCAGCGAGGCGGTGGAAGACAAGATCGCCTTGTCCGACCGTTTTGGCCTGTGGCTGTCGTTCTATCCGTTCAGCCAGGAACACTTCCTGGATGTGGTCGAACACTGGATCGGCGAACTGGCCAGCAAGGCTGGCTTGCAGTGGCAGCGTGATGAAGCCCTCGACATCCTGGCCGTGCGCTGGGCCACCGGGCGTGGCAACCGCAACGGCCGTTGCGCGTATCAATTCGCCCGTTACTGGGTGGGTCTCAAGTTGTTGGAGCGTCAACCATGATCGATTTACAACATGCCG
>NZ_VBVZ01000224.1 GCF_005863185.1 Pseudomonas edaphica | reverse complement strand
GACCAGTTGCTTGATGCGGCCAAAGGCCTCGGCAGCGTCCATGTCCGGTACGGATACGCGCACGATGTCCACACCGGCGGCTTCCAGACGGTTGATCTGGGCGACTGTGGCGGCAACATCATTGGTGTCGCTGTTGGTCATGCTCTGCACTGCGATAGGGGCATCGCCACCTACCGGTACGGAGCCGACCCAGATCTTGCGCGATACGCGACGTTTGATTGGAGATTCGCCGTGCATGACTATTGTCCCAACTTGAGGCGAGCGGTCTCGCCACTGGTGAACGGCGCCACGTCCACAGGCTGGCCGTTGTAGGCCACTTGCGCGCCACGGGCAAAGCCCAGACGCAGCGTCAAAGGAGGCTTGCCGCCTTGGTCAAGCGTATCTCCCTTACGCTTCAGACCGCTAAACAGCACTTTGCCATTGCCATCGGTGACTTGCGTCCAGCAGTCAGCGATGAAGGTAATCTTGATATGCCCGTCGCCGGCGATCAATGCCGGGGTGGTGGGAGGCGAAATCGCGGCCGGGGCCGGGGCCACTGGTGCGTTAGTCGCTGGGGCCTGCGCCGGAGCAGCCGGAGCAGCTGGCGTATGCGCCTGGGCAACCGGGGCAGCCGGTACGGTTGGAGCCGGCACAGCAGCGGTGGCTGCAGGTGCAGTGCCCGCTTCCGGAGTCGGTTGCTCGGTGGTAGCCGGCGCTTCCGAGGCGGCCTGCCCTTGGGCAACCGCCTGGTCTTCCGGCTCATCCAGCGGGTGAATCTGGGTGGTGCCGTCGGCGCTTTCGACTTCGACGTGCTCCATGGCGTTGCTGGTAAGGTCTTTGGTGCGTTGGGAGGCCTGGTCTTGCCACCAGACGAAACCGCCACCCACTACGGCAATCAGCAGCAACAGGCTGACAATCCGCAAAATAGTGTGGGAAACCCGTACCGGCTCCTCGATGCGGCCCAGGCCATGCACATTGCTGCCCTGGGAATCGGTGCCGGTGAACTGGTCAAATTCCTGGACCAGTACCGCCTGGTCGATGCCCAGCAACTTTGCATAGGCGCGGATATAGCCGCGGGCAAAAGTATGCCCAGGCAGCTTGTCGAACGCGCCGGCTTCCAGGTTGCCCAGGGATGTGGCGGTCAAATTGAGCTTGAGGGCCACTTCTGCCAGCGACCAACCATTGCTTTCGCGGGCCTGACGCAAGGTCTCGCCTGGGTTTACGCGATTAGCTGCTACAACTTCCGGGTGCGCCGCTTTCATCATTGCTCCGACAGGTATTGCTGATATTCCGGCGTACCGGGATAGAGTCGTTCGAGTTGCTGGCCAAACTGTGCGGCCGTGTCGCGTTCTTCATGAACCGTCGCCAGGCGCACACCGAGCAATAGACTACGTGCATTTTGCCCGCTGAGCAGGCTAAAACGCTCGTAAAAGTCACGTGCCGGCACATAATGCCTGTCTTCGTAAGACAACTCAGCCATTTCGAGTAAAGCCCGTGGCTGGCGATTGTTCAGGTGCAGGGCTTTTTCCAGTTGCTGACGACCGCTGTCGCGCAGGCCAAGGCGTATCGAGGTCACCCCAAGGTTTTCGAATACTCGCGAACGCTCAGGATAAAGGGTATCGGTACTGGCTTGCTGGAAATAGCGGGACGCCTGGTCGTAACGTTGCTGCGCAAACAGAAAACTGCCGTAGTTGTTCAGCAGCCGCGGGTCGGCAGGACGTGCGGCCAGGGCCTTGTGAAAATACGCGTCGGCCAGTTCCGGCTCGGCCTGGGCCTGGAATACCAGCGCCAGTGCGGCATTGGCATCGGCGTCGTCGCCGTCCAGCTCAAGGGCTTTTTTCAACGGCACCTTGGCCTGTTCGCTCATGCCCTGGCGCAGATAACCCAAGCCCAATTGCACATAGGCAATTCGCGCCTCGTCACGGCCTTTGCCGGTTTGCATGGGGCTGTCATGGCCCGATGAAACACAACCGGCCGCGAGACCGGTAAAAAGCAACAGCAGCGCAAGGCGCAAGGGCATAGAGGTCCTCTCTCAGATTCGATTCACAGCAATTTGCGGCAAATCTTCGGCGGCGTTAAGTTCGCGCACGGCGATATAACGCTCACTGCGGCGGGTGCGATCCATCACTTGCCCGACCAGTTGGCCACAGGCGGCGTCGATGTCTTCACCACGGGTGGTGCGCACAGTAACGTTGTATCCGGCCTGGTGCAGTTGATCCTGGAAACGACGGATGGCGTTGTTGCTCGGCCGCTCGTAGCCAGAATGGGGAAACGGGTTAAACGGAATCAGGTTGATCTTGCACGGGGTGTTCTTGAGCAGTTCGATCATTTCGACCGCGTGCTCAACTTTGTCGTTGATGTCCTTGAGCATGGTGTACTCAATGGTCAACACACGCTTTTCGCCCAGGGTCGCCATGTAACGCTGGCAAGATTCGAGCAGCATCTTAAGCGGATACTTCTTGTTGATCGGCACCAATTGGTTACGCAATGCGTCATTCGGTGCGTGCAACGACAGCGCCAGGGAGACGTCGATGTGCTTGGCCAGCTCATCGATCATCGGCACCACGCCGGAAGTCGACAGGGTCACACGGCGCTTGGAGATGCCGTAGCCGAGGTCGTCCATCATCAAATGCATGGCGGCAACGACGTTGTCGAAGTTCAGCAGCGGCTCACCCATGCCCATCATCACCACGTTGGTGATGGCACGGTCGACGGTTGCCGGGACGCTGCCAAAGGATTTGTTGGCAATCCACACCTGGCCGATGACTTCGGCGGCGGTGAGGTTGCTATTGAAGCCTTGCTTGCCGGTGGAGCAGAAACTGCAGTCCAGGGCACAGCCTGCCTGGGACGAAACGCACAAAGTGCCGCGCTTGCCCTGGGGAATGTAGACGGTCTCGACGCAGCTGCCGGACGCCACGCGCACCACCCACTTACGGGTGCCGTCGGTGGAGATGTCCTCGCTGACAACCTCGGGACCACGGACCTCAGCAATGGCCTTGAGCTTGTCGCGCAGGGCCTTGCTGACGTTCGTCATGGCGTCGAAATCGTCGACACCAAAGTGGTGAATCCACTTCATTACCTGACCGGCACGGAAACGCTTCTCCCCGATTGAGTCGAAGAATTTTTCCATTTCCTGTTGAGTCAGACCCAGCAGGTTGGTTTTAACAGTCGATGTAGTCATGGATTCACCCTCACTCTTTAAGCCGATGCTTAGCGAGCGGTTACTTCAGTAGCAGCGAAAAAGTACGAGATTTCGCGAGCAGCAGCGGCTTCGGAGTCCGAACCGTGAACAGCGTTGGCGTCGATGGACTCAGCGAAGTCAGCACGGATAGTGCCGGCAGCGGCTTCTTTAGGGTTGGTAGCGCCCATCAGCTCGCGGTTCAGAGCGATAGCGTTTTCGCCTTCCAGAACCTGAACAACAACAGGGCCGGAGATCATGAAGGCAACCAGGTCGCCGAAGAAGCCACGAGCGCTGTGCTCAGCGTAGAAGCCTTCAGCTTCAGCTTTGGACAGTTGCTTGAGTTTCGAAGCTACAACCTTCAGGCCGGCTTTTTCGAAACGAGTGGTGATCTCGCCGATGACGTTTTTTGCAACAGCGTCAGGCTTGATGATGGAGAAAGTACGTTGAACAGCCATGGTGTAACTCCAGAAACGGTAATTTACGAAAAATTAAACCCGCGAATTATACGCGGGTTATTAGGTATTGCCTAACTGCGTAAAAAGTCGGCTCAGTCGTCTGCTTCTTCGATCCACAGACCCTGAATCGCCTCCAGGACCTTTTCGCCACCCCGGTCAGGAATGTCGTCGAATTCCGGCAGCGCCATTACGAGGTCGCGCAATTTGACGAAGTTCACGGTAAGAGGATTGACCTCAGGATGAGCTTCAGCAAGTTGTATAGCGATTTCTTGTACATCAACCCATTTCAGGCTCATGACATTTCCTTGAATCAATGCGGCGCTTCGGCTGCATGGTTGAGGGAATATTTCGGAATTTCGACGGTAATGTCTTCCGTGCCGACCTTTGCCTGACAGCTTAGGCGAGAAGTCGCCTCAAGGCCCCAGGCGCGATCCAGAAAGTCCTCTTCCAGCTCGTCCGCTTCTTCGAGAGAGTTGAAACCTTCGCGAATCACGCAGTGGCAGGTCGTGCAGGCGCAGACACCGCCGCAGGCGCTTTCGATCTCGATGTGGTTGTCATGGGCAACCTCGAGGATGGACTTGCCGGTCTCAGCCTCCACAACCATACCGTCCGGGCAATGCTCGGCGTGTGGCAGAAAAATGACCTGCGGCATTAATTATTCCTCGATTTCATTCAGGTTGCGCCCGGCCAGTGCGGCTTTCACCGTCTGATCCATGCGGCGGGCGGCAAAAGCATCAGTCACTTGCGACAGGCGCTTGGTCTGCTGCTCGATGGCGTAACCATCGTTGCCTTTCATCAGTTCGGCCAGTTCCTGCATTTGCAGGTCGATAACCATGCGCTCTTCAGCATCCAGCAGACGCTCGCCGTCGGCTTCCAGGGCGCCCTGCACAGCTTCGAGCAGGCGCTGGGCATCGACTTGCTGCTCGCGCAGCACGCGGGCGACCTTGTCGTCACCGGCATATTGGAACGAATCCTTGAGCATCTTGGCGATTTCGCCGTCGGTGAGGCCGTAGGACGGCTTGACCTGAATGCTGGCTTCAACGCCCGAGGCCAATTCACGCGCTGCTACGCTGAGCAGGCCATCGGCGTCGACCTGAAAGGTCACGCGAATTTTCGCCGCACCGGCCACCATCGCCGGGATGCCGCGCAATTCAAAGCGCGCCAGGGAGCGGCAGTCGCTGATCAGTTCGCGCTCGCCTTGCAGCACATGAATCATCATGGCCGTCTGGCCATCTTTGTACGTGGTGAAATCCTGGGCGCGTGCGACGGGGATGGTGGTGTTGCGTGGAATCACCTTCTCCATCAGGCCGCCCATGGTTTCCAACCCCAAAGAAAGCGGGATCACGTCGAGCAGCAGCAGTTCGCCACCCTCGCGCTTGTTACCGGCAAGCGTGTCGGCCTGGATAGCAGCTCCGATGGCGACTACTTGGTCCGGGTCGATTTCTGTCAGTGGCTGGCGACCGAAAGCTTCGGCAACCGCTTCGCGAACGCGTGGGACGCGCGTCGAACCGCCGACCATGACCACTGCGGCCACGTCTTCCAGCTCGATACCGGAATCACGTACAGCCCTACGGCACGCCTTGAGGCTGCGAGCGACCATCGGTTCGATCAGCGCATCAAAGGCTTCGCGAGTCAGTTGAGCCGACCAGTTACCGTAGGAAACTTCAACAGAATCAGCGTCAGTCAGTGCTTCCTTGGCCGCACAGGCAGTTTGCAGCAGATTACGCTGCGCGCCCGGGTCCAGATCAGCCGACAAGCCAGCGCTGGTGATGATCCAGCCTGCAATGGCATGGTCAAAGTCATCGCCGCCCAAGGCGCTGTCGCCCCCGGTGGCCAGTACTTCAAACACACCGCCGGTCAGGCGCAGAATCGAAATATCAAAAGTACCACCGCCCAGGTCATAAATAGCCACCAGGCCTTCAGCGTGCTGATCCAGGCCATAGGCCACCGCCGCTGCGGTCGGCTCGTTGAGCAAGCGCAACACGTTCAGGCCCGCAAGCTTCGCGGCGTCCTTGGTGGCTTGACGCTGTGCGTCATCGAAATAGGCAGGAACGGTGATCACTGCGCCGACCAGTTCGCCGCCCAAGGTATTTTCTGCGCGCAGGCGCAGCACCTTGAGGATATCGGCCGACACTTCAACCGGGCTTTTCGGGCCTTGGACGGTGTCGATGAACGGCATATGGGATTCGCCGCCAACAAAGCGGTACGGCAGCTGGTCGCCCAATTGCTTGACGTCGGAAAGACCGCGACCCATCAAGCGTTTAACCGACAGCACGGTATTCAACGGGTCACTGGACGCTGCCAGCTTGGCCGACTCACCGACTTCAGTGCGATCAGCGTGATAACGCACAGCGGAGGGCAGGATCACCTGGCCATTAGCGTCGGGCAACGGCTCGGACAGGCCGCTGCGCAAGGCAGCAACCAGGGAATTGGTGGTGCCCAGGTCAATCCCGACCGCCAGGCGACGCTGGTGTGGTTGAGGGCTTTGGCCGGGTTCGGCGATTTGCAGTAGGGCCATGGTAATCAGGTCTTATCTGTCTATCAGGCGTGCATCACGGGCAGCACTGGGTTAATCGTCGAGGCGCTCTTCTAGCTGGCGCACTTCGTAGGTGAGCTTGTCGAGGAACTGCATGCGCCGCATCAGGCGTTCGGCCTGTTCACGTTGCGCTGCATCATCCCAACAGGCTGCGAAGCTTTCATTGAGCTCATCCTGGGCCGTTTTCAGACGACGCTTGAAGACCGCGACACCGGCTATATCAGCCTCGTCCTGCAAGTCTTCGAGTTCTTCGCGCCACTGCATCTGCTGCATCAGGAAGTCCGGGTCGTGCACCGTCACTTCGATCGGCAACTCACCACCGTTCAACGCGAGCAGGTAGCGCGCGCGTTTGGGCGGGTTTTTCAGCGTCTGATAGGCTTCGTTGAGGCTGGCCGATTGCTCCAGCGCCAGGCGCTGCTCACGCTCGGAAGCGTCAGCAAAGCGGTCCGGATGCACCCCACGCGCCAACTCTCGGTAGCGCGTGGCAAGCTGCTCAAGGTCCAGCCGAAAGCTCGGCTGCAGCTCGAATAAAGCGAAATGACAAGGAGTACCCACGAATAGCCTCAGATGTTGAAGCTTTCGCCGCAGCCACATTCACCGCGCACGTTGGGGTTGTTGAACTTGAAGCCTTCGTTCAACCCTTCCTTGACGAAATCGAGTTCGGTGCCGTCCAGGTAGGTCAGGCTTTTAGGGTCGATGATCACTTTCTCGCCGTGACTTTCGAACACCTGGTCCTCTTCAACCACCTCGTCGACAAACTCCAGCACGTAGGCAAGGCCGGAACAGCCCGTGGTGCGAACACCCAGACGAATCCCCTCACCTTTACCGCGCCCATTCAGGGAGCGGCGAATGTGCTGCGCAGCCGCTTCTGTCATGCTGATAGCCATCGTTGACTCCTTACTCGTCGCCAAATGCTTAGATCAAGCCTTTCTTCTGCTTGTAGTCGCGAACGGCCGCCTTGATGGCGTCTTCGGCGAGTACCGAGCAGTGAATTTTCACTGGCGGCAGGGCCAGTTCTTCGGCCAACTGGGTGTTGCTGATGGTGACAGCCTCATCCAGGGTCTTGCCTTTCATCCACTCGGTAGCGAGGGAGCTTGAGGCAATGGCGGAACCGCAGCCGTAAGTCTTGAACTTGGCGTCTTCGATAACGCCAGCGTCGTTGACCTTGATCTGCAGGCGCATCACATCGCCGCACGCCGGAGCGCCGACCATGCCAGTGCCGACATCAGGGTCTTCCGCGTTCATCTTGCCGACGTTGCGCGGGTTTTCGTAGTGGTCGATGACCTTTTCGCTGTAAGCCATGGTACTGAATCCTCACTCATCAGGGCCGCTCTGGAACCCTGTAAAAACGCCTGCGTTTTCCGCCACGTTCTTACAGAGCTTGGGTGGCGGCTTCTATAGTTAGTGTGCCGCCCACTCGATCTTGGAGATATCGACACCGTCTTTGTACATGTCCCACAGCGGCGACAGAACGCGCAGCTTGTTGACGGCTTCGCAGACTTTCTGCGCGGCGTAGTCGACTTGCTCTTCGGTGGTGAAACGGCCGAACGTAAAGCGGATCGAGCTGTGTGCCAGTTCGTCGTTGCGGCCCAGGGCGCGCAGAACGTACGAAGGCTCAAGGGAAGCCGAGGTGCAGGCCGAACCGGACGAAACCGCCAGGTCCTTGAGCGCCATGATCAGCGACTCGCCTTCGACGTAGTTGAAGCTCAAATTCAGGTTGTGCGGTACACGGGCGGTCATGCTGCCATTGATGTACAGCTCTTCAAGGTTCTCGACCTGCTTGTAGAAGCGATCGCTCAGCGCCTTGATACGGATGTTTTCGGCAGCCATGTCTTCTTTGGCTACACGGAAGGCTTCGCCCATGCCGACGATCTGGTGAGTCGCCAGGGTGCCGGAACGCATGCCGCGCTCGTGACCGCCGCCGTGCATGGTGGCTTCGATGCGCACCCGAGGCTTGCGGCTCACGTACAGCGCGCCGATGCCTTTAGGGCCGTAAGTCTTGTGGGCAGAGAACGACATCAGGTCGACTTTCAGCTTGGACAGGTCGATGTCGACCTTGCCGGTGGACTGAGCAGCGTCGACGTGCAGCAGGATGCCTTTGGAGCGAGTCAGCTCGCCAATGGCTGCGATGTCGTTGATGGTGCCGATTTCGTTATTCACGTGAATCACGGAAACCAGGATGGTGTCTTCACGCAGGGCCGCTTCGATCATGGCCGGCGTGACGATACCGTCGGTGGTTGGTTCAAGGTAGGTAACCTCGAAACCTTCACGCTCCAGTTGGCGCATGGTGTCGAGGACAGCCTTGTGCTCAATCTTGGTGGTGATCAGGTGCTTGCCCTTGGTCGCGTAGAAATGCGCCGCGCCCTTGATTGCCAGGTTGTCGGATTCGGTAGCACCGGAGGTCCAGACGATTTCCCGTGGGTCGGCGCCCACCAGGTCGGCGACTTGGCGACGAGCGTTCTCGACCGCTTCCTCGGCTTTCCAGCCGAATACGTGGGAACGGGAGGCTGGGTTACCGAAGTTTCCGTCAACCAGCAGGCATTCGCTCATCTTTTGCGCGACACGCGGATCAACCGGGGTGGTCGCTGAGTAATCAAGGTAAATCGGCAATTTCATGGACTTTCTCCTAAATCAGGCTGGCTGGCGTGCCGTTAGCTCTTCGGCTGTCACTCGACGGCGGACGCTTCAATCTTGTCCAGACGCGGCGCCTTGGTGTTGCAACGGCGCTGGTCCTGACGCTGGGCTACTTCTTGCACCTCACGGCGAGTCACAAGATCAGCCAAGCTGATACCACTCAAAAACTCATGGATCTGCAGGCTCAAGTCACACCACAAGTGGTGGGTCAGGCAGGTGTCGCCGGCATGGCAGTCACCCAAACCCTGGCATTTGGTGGCATCGACGGATTCGTTCACCGCGTCGATCACCTGAGCTACCTGAATGCCCTGCATATCGCGGGACAATTGATAACCGCCACCTGGCCCACGCACGCTGGAAACCAAGTTGCTACGGCGCAATTTGGCGAACAGCTGCTCGAGGTAGGACAGGGAAATGCCTTGGCGCTCGGAGATATCGGCCAGGGACACCGGCCCAGTTTGCGCGTGCAAGGCCAGGTCAAGCA
>NZ_VBVZ01000223.1 GCF_005863185.1 Pseudomonas edaphica | reverse complement strand
CAACTGTGGGAGCTGGCTTGCCTGCGATGAGGCCATCAGCCCCTACGCAAAAGCCTGTTCAAGCGCAACACCGGCCCCGGTCAACCCGGAATACGGCGCCGTCACCAACCACACCGGAATGCCTTTGAAGTAGTCGCTCATGCAGCCCTTGTCGCTGAAACTCTTGGCAAAACCGCTGTTGATAAAGAAGTCGGCAAACCTCGGAATCACCCCGCCCACGATGTACACACCACCACGCCCACCGGTGGTCAGCACGTTGTTACCGGCCACACGGCCCAGCCAGATACTGAACTGGTTCAACACTTCCATGGCCACCGGGTCGCCGGCCAGGCCCGCGGCCGTAATGGCTTCGGGCGTGTCCAGCACCGGCGTGTGCCCGTCGACCGCACAAATGGCGCGGTACACACGGGGCAGGCCGCCACCGCTCAAGGCGGTCTCGGCGCTGACGTGGCCAATCTCGCTGTAGATGTGCTGCCACAACTGGGTTTCACGCGGGCTGCTCAGCGGCAGGTCGACATGGCCACCCTCCCCTGGCAACGCCGCGTAACGGCCTTCGCCCAAATCCAGCAAGGTGCCCACACCCAGGCCAGTGCCCGGGCCGATCACCACGGCTGGGCGCAACGGCTCCGGCGTGCCTTGGCACACCACACGGAATTCATCGGGTTTGAGCCGCGTCATGCCCAGGGCCATGGCCGTGAAGTCATTGACCAGCAGCAGCTCATCGACCTGCAGGGTTTTGCAAAACGCAGTTTTGCTCAGCCGCCAGTGATTGTTGGTGAATTTAAATTCATCGCCACTCACCGGCCCCGCGACTGACAGGCACACCGCGCCGATGTCCCCGATTTCCAGGCCTTCCTCCTTGAGGTAAACCTTGATGGCCTCCTCAGGGCTGTGGTGGTCCGCCGTGGCATGCACGCGGATCGAATGCAGTTCCTGATCCCGCCACAACGCAAAACGGGCGTTGGTACCACCAATGTCACCGACCAGCGCAAGCTTCACTTAAGCGTCTCCAAGGCAGAGGTAAAGGCGCTGGCGCCCTGCTCTGCGGAGCTTGCGGCCAAGCGCATAAATGCAAACAGCTCGCGACCGGCCCCCACGTTGTTGCCCAACAGGCCCGTGGCAGGCGTGCGCGCTGCAAATTCTTCGGCGTCCACCTTAAGCTCCAGGGTGCCCTTCACGCCATCGACGCGAATGATATCGCCATCCTTGACCCGCGCCAGCGGCCCGCCGCTCTGGGCTTCGGGGTTGACGTGAATCGCGGCGGGGATCTTACCCGACGCGCCAGACATACGCCCGTCTGTTACCAACGCAACTTTGAAGCCACGGTCCTGCAACACACCGAGGAACGGTGTCATCTTGTGCAGTTCCGGCATACCGTTGGAGCGCGGCCCCTGGAAGCGCATCACCGCGACAAAGTCTTTTTCCAGCTGGCCGGCCTTGAATGCATCGGCCAGATCCTGCTGATCCTGGAACACCACGGCCGGTGCTTCGACGATCTGATGCTCCGGCGCCACGGCCGAAACCTTCATCACACCACGCCCGAGATTGCCTTCCATCACGCGCAAGCCGCCTTCCGGCGAGAACGCACGGGCTACGGGGCGCAGGATGGTTTCGTCGAGGCTTTCGATCGGGCCGTCGCGCCAGATCAGCTCGCCGTCGACCAGGAACGGTTCCTGGGTGTAACGGCTCAAGCCCTTGCCCGCCACGGTGTTCACATCCTCATGGAGCAAGCCGGCTTCGAGCAGTTCGCGGATCAGGAACGACATGCCGCCCGCTGCCTGGAAGTGGTTGATGTCGGCCTTGCCGTTTGGATACACGTGGGACAGGGTCGGCACCACCTCGGAGAGGTCGGCCATGTCCTGCCAGGTGAGGATGATGCCCGCCGACATGGCGATGGCCGGCATGTGCAGGGTGTGGTTGGTAGAACCGCCCGTAGCGTTTAGGGCGACGATGGAGTTGACGATGGATTTTTCGTCGACGATCTCGCCAATCGGCGTGAAGTCGCCACTGGCTTTGGTCAGGCGCGTGACCTGGTGCGCGGCTTCGCGGGTCAGCGCGTCACGCAGCGGCGTGTACGGGTTGACGAACGAAGCGCCCGGCAGGTGCAGGCCCATCACTTCCATCAGCAACTGGTTGGTGTTGGCGGTGCCGTAGAAGGTGCAGGTGCCGGGGCTGTGGTAGGACTTCATCTCCGATTCCAGCAGTTCCTCACGGGTAGCCTTGCCTTCGGCATAACGCTGGCGCACGTCGGCTTTCTGCTTGTTGGAGATGCCCGATGGCATAGGGCCGCCCGGCACGAAGATCATCGGCAGGTGGCCGTAGCGCAGCGCCCCCATCATCAGGCCCGGCACAATCTTGTCGCAGATGCCCAGCATCAGCGCGGCATCGAACATGTTGTGGGACAGCGCTACCGCCGTCGACATGGCGATGACTTCGCGGCTCAGCAGGCTCAGCTCCATGCCGGGCTCGCCTTGGGTCACGCCGTCGCACATGGCGGGCGTGCCACCGGCGAACTGGCCGACCGAGCCGACTTCGCGCAGGGCTTTCTTGATCTGTTCCGGGAAATGTTCGTACGGCTGGTGCGCCGAGAGCATGTCGTTATATGACGAAACAATTGCCACGTTGGCGGCATTCATCATACGCAGACTATTTTTATCTTCAGTGCCGCAGCCGGCCACGCCGTGGGCAAAGTTGGCGCATTGCAGCTTGCCGCGCATCGGGCCGTCGCTGGCCGCGCCACGAATGAGCGCAAGGTAAGCCTCGCGGGTTGCACGACTGCGGGCGATAAGCCGTTCGGTGACCTCAAGAACGCGGGGATGCATGTATAGAACTCCAGGCTAACGGATGTGGCGACCTGAGAGTCTATGCTGATCAAACGCCCGCAGCTCATGGGATGGCAGGGTGTCGTTTGAATCATCGGACCAGTTGATTCAGGTCACTCGTTGTAGATTGAACAAAATATTGCCACTAAAAAGGCTTGTTTTCTATTTTTATGCGAATAATCTTGTAATTCTTACAACAAATCGACGACAGGCACTTTCCAATGACTCTTCGTATCGCAATCAATGGTTTTGGCCGTATCGGCCGTAATGTCCTGCGCGCACTGTATACCCAAGGCTACCGCCAGGATTTGCAGATCGTCGCCATCAATGATCTGGGCGACAGCTCGATCAATGCCCACCTGCTCAAATACGACACCGTGCATGGCACTTTCGATGCAGAGGTCGCCCACGATCAGGAAAGCCTGACCGTCAATGGTGACCGGATTGCCGTCAGTGCCATTCGCAACCCGGCCGACCTGCCGTGGGCTGCGCACAAGATCGACGTAGTGTTCGAATGCACCGGTCTGTTCACCGACCGCGACAAGGCTGCCGCTCATATTACCGCCGGCGCCCGCAAGGTGATCATCTCGGCCCCGGCCAAAGGCGCGGACGCCACCGTGGTTTACGGGGTAAACCATGACATTTTGCGTCAATCGCACCAGATCATCTCCAACGCTTCGTGCACCACCAACTGCCTGGCGCCCGTGGCTCAGGTGCTGCACCGCGAGCTGGGCATCGAAAGCGGCCTGATGACCACCATTCACGCTTACACCAATGACCAGAACCTGACCGACGTGTACCACACCGACCCGTACCGCGCGCGTTCGGCCACCCAGAACATGATCCCGAGCAAGACCGGCGCCGCTGAAGCGGTCGGCCTGGTACTGCCGGAACTGGCAGGCAAGCTGACCGGCATGGCCGTGCGTGTGCCGGTGATCAACGTGTCGCTGGTGGACCTCACCGTGACGCTGAAAAAAGAAGCCACCGCCGAGCAAGTCAACGCACTGCTGAAAGAAGCCAGCCAGCATTCGAAGATCCTCGGCTACAACACCCTGCCGCTGGTTTCCAGTGACTTCAACCATAACCCGCTGTCGTCGATTTTCGATGCCAATCACACCAAGGTCAGTGGCAAGTTGCTCAAAGTGCTGGCGTGGTATGACAACGAGTGGGGCTTCTCCAACCGTATGCTGGATAACTGCCTGGCGCTCTACAACGCCGAGTAAACCGACCCGGTTGTTCCATTGTGTGGACTGGCTTGTGTGGGAGCTGGCTTGCCTGCGATAGCATCACCGCGGTCTGTCTGAAAGACCAGGGCGCCTGCATCGCAGGCAAGCCAGCTCCCACAGGAGTCGACGCAGCATCTCAAAGTGCCACTTGCCATTTGAGTTGATGATAAGCATTATCATTAACTGCAAACCGGTCTGGTATCACTGTGAGCCAATCTCGCTTCAACCAAGTCTTTCTCACCCAACGGGTGATTCTGCTACGCACTCTGCAGCGGATGGTGAATAACCACAGCACCGCCGAAGACCTGTTGCAGGAAACCTACCTGCGCGTCACGCGGGCGCTCAGCGAGCGGCCGATCGATCACCTTGAACCCTTCGTCTATCAAACCGCGCGCAACCTGGCGCTGGACCATCTGCGCTCGCGCCGCATCCAGGCCCGCACACTGCAAGAAGATGTGCCGCTGGACGTACTGCAGAGCGTCGCCGCGCCGATCAGCACGCCCGAGGACGCCACCCAGGCCGAGCAATTGCTCGAACACCTGAGCGTCAGCCTCGGCCAGCTGAGTGCCCGCCAACAGCAGATTTTCATCCTCAGCCGCCTGCACGGTTGCAGCTACCAGGAGATTGCTGATCAGTTGCAAGTGTCCTTGAGCACGGTGCAAAAGGAACTGAAATTGATCATGGCTATCTGTGTAGGAGTGGCCGAACGGCTGGATCAGCCTTAAGCTTCACCCGACAGAGGTGTCGACCCAGGCTGTAGGAACGATGAATAGAACGTGGCGAAGACCCGAGGAACACCGTGACGGACCCGAATAAGCTGCGCCCCCATGAGCTGGCTCATGAGGTGCTGCAAGACACGGCCATGGACCAAGCCCTCGATTGGCTGATTGCCTTGCAATGCCCGCAACCCGGGCAGCAAGCCGAGTTTGATGCCTGGCTTGCCAGCGACCCGGCGCACCTGCTCGCCTTCAGCAAGGCCCAGGCCGCCTGGGGCGGCGCGCCGGTTCGCAGCGCCGCCGTGGCCTTGGCAGTGCCGCGCAAACCCAGCGCGTGGCGGCGTATCAAGCCGCATTGGAAACCCCTGGCCACCGCCGCTGTGCTGCTGATCGGTCTGTTCAGCTTCAGCAACCTGCCCGTGCGACTGCAGGCCGACCACCTCACCGTGGTCGGTGAACGCCAGCGCCTGCAATTGGATGACGGCTCCAAAGTGTTACTGAACACCAATTCGGCGTTTTCCAGCAGCATCAAGGACCACCAGCGCGTCGCCCGACTGTTCCAGGGCGAAGCTTTCTTTGAGGTGGCGCCCAGCCGTGGCCTGCCGCTGGAGATTGACGCCGGCCCCGTGCGCGCCAGCGTGCGCGACACCGACTTCGCCGTGCGCTACCTCAATGGCGAAGCCCAGGTGCAGGTGCAGCGCGGCGATGTGGACTTGAGCAACACCTTTGACGATGCCCGCGTGCGCTTGAGCGCCGGAGAGAGTATCCGCATCGGCCCCAAAGGCTTCGGCCAACCGGCCAAACTGGATGCGAGTAAAGACTTGGCGTGGGTCCAGGGCCGCCTGGTATTCGAAAACTGCCCGATGAGCGAAGTGCTCGCCGAGTTGCGTCGCTATTACCCCGGCTGGATCGTCAACACCAACAACCAGCTCGCAAGCGTGGCCGTCACCGGCAATTACCGCCTCGACCAACCGCTGGATGTGGTGCGCTCCCTGGCGCACATCACCTCGGCCAAGCTCTCCGAATATCCAGCGCTGGTCATCTTGAACTAAATGAGAATTATTTTTACTCGATAGTAACCGGCGGTTCGTCTCGTTATAGCCAATGCAACTGATTCCTATTTGATCAGCTCGCAACTATAAGATTCGTATCCCCGGAGCGCTCTCGATGTCCTCTCGTTTCAACCGCCGGTCCTCTTCGCCCGTTCTGTCCTTGCTCACCGCCGCCATCCTGCTGGCCAGCGCGCCGGTGATGGCCGCCACTGCCGCCGAACCGGCTGCACGCAGCCACGGCAATTACAGTTTCAGTATCGAACAGCAGCCCTTGGTGTCGGCGTTGAATGCCTTTACCAGCGTTACCGGCTGGCAAGTCGGCTTGCCGGCAGAGCTTGGCCAGGGTGTGTCGTCCCCCGGCGTGCGCGGCGCACTCTCGCCGGAAAAAGCCCTGGACCGGTTGTTGCTGGGCACCAACCTGAGCTACCGCAAACTGGGCAATAACAACATCGTGCTGGAAAAGCGCCCAGCGGGCAGCACGCTCAATCTGCAGCAGGTGACCATCAGCGCCACCCGCAGTGAGCAGGACGTCAACAGCGTGCCAAGCACCGTTACTGTGCATGCGCGTGAGGAGCTGGACCGCCAGAACGTGAACACCATCCGTGAACTGGTGCGTTACGAGCCCAACGTGTCGGTCGGCGGCGCAGGCACCCGCGCCAGCAACGCCGGCTACAACATTCGCGGCATCGACGGCGACCGCATCCTCACTCAAGTGGACGGCGTGGAAGTGCCGGACAACTTCTTCAACGGCCCGTACGCCAAAACCCGCCGTAACTATGTCGACCCGGAAATCGTCAAGCGCGTCGAGATCCTGCGCGGCCCAGCCTCGGCACTGTACGGCAGCAGCGCCATCGGCGGCGCGGTGAGCTACTTCACCCTCGACCCGGACGACATCATCAAGCCCGGCCAGGACGTCGGCGCCCGCCTCAAAACCGGCTACAGCTCCGCCGACGACAGCTGGCTGACCTCCGGCACCGTCGCCGGCCGCGTGCAGGACTTCGACGGTTTGCTGCACCTGAGCCAGCGCAATGGCCATGAAATGGAGTCCTACGACGGCAACAACGCCACAGGCCTGGCCCGTACCGGCGCCAACCCGGAAGATGCGCGCACCACCAATATCCTGGCGAAAATGGGTTGGAATTATGGCGATGACAATCGGCTGGGATTGACCTACGAGAAGTTCAAGGATGATCGCGACGTCAATCTGAAGAACGCCGTGGGCGGCCCCTTCGTCGGCGGGCGTGGCTTTAATTTCTACCGTGGGCGTTCGGGTAACGACACCATCACCCGTGAACGCTTCGGCATCGAAAACCGCTTTGCCCTCGACTCGCCGATAGCCGATCAGATCAAGACCAGCCTCAACTACCAGATTGCCAAGACTGACCAGAGCACCGCTGAAATCTACCAGCCATCGCGCCGCGTCATGCGCACCCGCGACACCCTGTACGAAGAAAAACAGTGGGTCTTCGACGCACAGCTGGACAAGGCGTTCAGCCTCGGTGAAACCGATCACCAAGTGACTTACGGCACCACCCTCAAGCAGCAGAAAGTCAGCGGCTCGCGCGAAGGCTCGGCCTACTGCCTCGCCGTCGGCTCAGGTTGCACGGCGATCGGCGCGCCCAGCCCGTCTGCCGGCGACAGCGTGAAAAAGTCCAGCGACTTCCCGGACCCGACCATCAACACTTACTCGCTGTTCGCCCAGGACCAGATCAACTGGGACAAATGGACCTTCCTGCCCGCCGTACGTTACGACTACACCCGGCTCAAGCCCAAGCTGACCCAGGAATTCCTCAACACCGTCAACCCCACCGGCGCCTACCCGGTCAGCGACAAAGAAAAAACCTGGCACCGCGTCACGCCAAAATTCGGCCTGACCTATGCGCTGACCGATCAATACACCTGGTTCGGCCAGTACGCCGAGGGCTTCCGCACCCCGTCGGCCAAAGCGCTGTATGGCCGTTTTGAAAACCTCAACCTGGGCTACACCGTCGAGCCAAACCCGAACCTCAAGCCGGAAACCAGCAAGGGCATCGAGACCGGGATTCGTGGCCAGTTCGATGAAGGCTCCTTCGACATCGCGGTGTTCTATAACAAGTACCGCGACTTTATCGACGAAGACGCCTCGGTCGCCGGCGGCGACATCCAAACCTTCGAAGCCAACAACATCAAGCACGCCACCATCAAGGGGGTTGAGGCCAAAGGCCGCCTGAACCTCGATGCGTTCGGAGCGCCACAAGGTCTCTACACACAGGGCTCGGTGGGCTACACCTACGGCCGCAACGACGACAACGGCGAGCCGCTCAACAGCGTCAACCCGCTTAAAGGCGTATTCGGCCTGGGCTACGAGCAGGAGCAATACGGCGCGCTGGTCAGCTGGACGCTGGTGAAAAAACAGAACCGTGTCGACAGCACCACCTTCCACGCGCCGGATGGCAGCACCAGCGCTCCGTTCAAGACCCCAGGCTTTGGCATCGTCGACCTCACCGGTTTCTACAAAGTCACCAACGACGTGACCATCAACGGCGGCCTCTACAACCTCACCGACAAGAAGTACTGGAACTGGGATGACGTGCGCAGCTACGACGGCGTCGGCGAAGCCGGCGTGACCGCGCCGGCCAACCTCGACCGCCTGACTCAGCCGGGTCGCAACTTCGCGATCAACCTGATCTGGGACATCTGACAGCCGCCCTCACCTTGCCGCCCTTTATCAGCGGCGAGGTGAGGTTTTTTTACTGTGCCGCGTCTTCTTGTTCGTCTAGTTGATAACAGCTCTCTTTAGAGCACCCAGGCGCGCCCCTTCTCAAGGATTTTTTCGATGACCGCTTCTCCTACCGCAGAACGCCCAAACCTGCGCTCCCAGCGCCTGAACCAGATCACCCACGCGCCACACACCAAGCTCGACGCGCTGGTCAAAGCCCACGCGCCGTTTGAAACCCCAGCCAACTTCGCCCGTTTTGTGGTGGCGCAGTACCTGTTCCAGTCAGAACTGGTGGCGCTGTACAACGACCCCGAGCTGATCAAGATCGTCCCAGACCTGGCTGAGCGCTGCCGCGCCGACGCCGCCAAACTAGACCTGGCCGACCTGGAAACCGACGTGCCAGCACCGGTTGCCGGCGCCGTGAAAAACCCGAGCAAAGCCGAAGCCCTGGGCTGGTTGTTCGTGTCCGAAGGCTCCAAGCTGGGCGCGGCGTTCCTGATCAAGCGCGCCGTGGGCCTGGGCCTGAGCGAAACCTTCGGTGCCCGTCACTTGGGCGAGCCGGCCGGTGGCCGCGCTGAAGGCTGGAAGCGCTTCACCCGCACCCTCGACGGCCTGGCGTTCAGCGCCGAAGAAGAAGCGGCGGTGGAGAAAGGTGCAATCGATGCGTTTGTGCGCTTCACCGTGCTGCTGGAACAGGCGTACGCTAGCGCCCCTGAACTGGCGTAACAGGCCACGATGGGAGCTGGCTTGTTGTGGGAGCTGGCTTGCCTGCGATAGCATCAACTC
>NZ_VBVZ01000222.1 GCF_005863185.1 Pseudomonas edaphica | reverse complement strand
TTGCGTTGAGCATAAGTGGCAATTTTTTGCCACTGTCGCCCTTGACTGTTCTGCCATGTCAACGAAGAAAGGTGGCGAAGTTGCCAATCACCTATATTAAGCCCTGAGTTAATTCCCAAGTAGGAAGACGTGCTGTTCAGGCCATCGTTTCGCATTTGATAGGTATTGAAATCGTAACCAAGTACAGCCGCATTGATACCAGGATCCCAGTACTTGGGATCGACATAGCCCCGTGCATTGCGGCGCAGCGAAACCTGCGGCAAACTCAAATCCAGGCGCAAATCAGACGGATCAAAACTGAATGACGCATCGGTCACCCATTCACCGATGCTTCGGCACTCTGCATCGGCACTAGCACCCAACTGAAATTTGCTTGTATCGACCGCCATGCCGTCAAGTTGCTTCAACGTGAAACAAGGTTCGGCGTTCTTTTTACCGGTTACCGCACGGAATAATACGTTATCGCGGCCAATCCAGGCGCCATTAGCGAACGTATCTACCCGATATGTTCCTGTCGGAACAGGGTTACCGTTGGCGAACCGTGAAACATCTACCTCCCCCTTGCCCCGAAAGAATTTGCTATCGAAACTAACCTCTGCCAAGTAGTCATTTGGTAACTCGGCGAGCGCATTGTTAACTTGCGATAACAAGGCGCAGCAAACCATGACCATCTCCAAGCGTCGAGAACCGCGTTGCTCGCTGATGCTCACGCAGGCCCCACTCATGGATATCAAACGGCTTCGCGATTGGATTTTTTTTACAGCGTTTGCCATGCTCATATGCCGTGTTGTCCTTCACCTTGCATGCTATTAGCCGGTTTTACTGCTCAAGTTTGCCAATATGTGGATCACCGCCACCGAAATCGTTAATGGAGATAAAATCCACCTGAACGTCGCTGCCTGGTTTGCCAGATAGTTCCTTCAGAGGAAACATGACCCGCCCTCCCGGACTTAGCATTTCTCCGTTTTCACCGTGATAGCTTTTACCGTTGACCACAATGCCGGCTTTGGTAAGGGTAATGAAATAAGGGGTAGGGTTATGGCCTTCCAATACCCAGCCACTGGATGATTGCTTTACCTGCCAGCGTAATTGCTTTGGCGAGTCCATAGCGGTTCCAGCTAAGTTGGGGGGACGAAAGAAGATCTTAATGCGCGAACGAAACGCCAACTGCATTTCAGTTTCTGCACCGCTGGCCGAGGTGGGCGGTATTTCCAAAACATTCAACCAGAACAGCGACTCTTTATCCTGTGGTAAATCCGCACCGGTAAACATCATACGTAATGTCTGCCCCTTGTTAGGGTCCAAGCGTGACACAGGCGGCGTCAACACGAAGGGCGCACTGCTATTTTCCGGTAATGTGTCCGGGTCCCCGGCGTCCACCCATGACTGTACGAGCGCCGGAACGGTTCCGTTATTGGTCAGCTTAATAGAGACATCTCGATCAGCACCCGGGTAAACCACTCGAGTAGCCGCGATAACTACACTGGCCTTCGCAGGCCCCCCTAAACACAGTGCCAGTAGAAACACCCAGAAAAATACGAAAGCATTACGCTTCATAAGGAAGCCCACTAGAATAAATTCACAGAAATAAAAAACAAATAAAGACGCGACGGTCGTTGACCGTCGCCCCCACACCAATTACGGGTAAATGATGGTGTAGTTCACTCGGGTTGTTACGCCACCTGCGGTAGCAGCACCCAGCGACTGATACTGTGCGTAGTAATCAAACTTTGCCGCACCATTGACCAAGTTGGTCGATGGGGTATTAGCTACAACATCGCCGAGTTTAATCGGGCTAAAGGCAGAGCTCAACAAGGCAACTTGCACGTTAGTAGCATTGCCAGCACCGTTAGTGATATTCAGGTTACCGGTTGCCACATCAACTTCGGCGCCCGGCTCAAAATATACCTTCACGGCACCATTCAATGGCGCACCGCAATCGGTCAGCGCAATGGAAAATGGCGTACGGCCAGCCCAAGAACCTGGCCTCACAAGAGAGGCGCTGGAAACTTTAGGCAGCGTGACCTTAAGATCCGGGGTGCCGCCGTTAATTGTACAGCTTTGCGTCGTAATCGACCCCTCGAACTCAACGAGACCATCTGCCGCGCCAGCCACCGGCACAATGAATGCCGCACCCAAACTAATAGCAAGTGCGCTCAGCAGCGTAGAATTTTTAGCTTTCATTTTATATTTCCTTGATTGATTTTTCATTTTTACCCCTAATGGCACACACCAAATCGTCTTAAAGCGATATTAAATTTCATCCCTGACTGCCGCTTTATCCTTTAAGCAAGCAATTAATACGCCCAAAGCTTTCGACGGAACCACAACTCTAGAACCATTAAAACAAAACATTTATCTAAAACGAAGAGAATGCGTGACATCCTCCATCAACACCAAAAAGCCGAATCAAACAATCTGACTAGCATCCTCTGCAATTGAATGATCAATTACAGGGTGGGGTCATTTTATTTAACCTAACCTTAATATCCGAGGGGAATTTTCCTCCCATGACATGGGAATTTTCACAGCAAACTTGAAGAACCTCGACAAAATATATCAATCGCCCTCCAATCAATACTAAAAGCGTGCTCCTGTATTGAATATCATCAACCGACCCAAACATCTCACCGAGACTTTAACTGTATACAATCAACTTTGAGCCAACTGCAATACGACCAAGTTAAGCACCAGACCAACTGCAAAAATCTGACGAGAGATTTATAGCAGCCCGGTAATCACATCTTTATTAACACATGGTCATATTCATATTTTTCAGGGCGTATCACACACCTCTCAGCACAACCGTTAACGCCTACCTATGCATCCCCAGGTAAAGCTTTCGATCACGCCGGACAGATTACCGCTCCTACCTTTGACTGACTTTGCGCATGAAATGAAGCCGACCAAAAACAGTCCATCAGCTCACATACGCGCCGACAGAATGTCGCCTCCCTTGGTAACACCTGAATCCACACGATTTCCGCTCGAAAAAAGGGGCTCATTCATAAAAATGTCAAGAAAACCGTCCATAATGTCAGCGCAGGTCTCTCGAACGCATAAGGAGTACTCACGATGAGTAGCAGTTATTGGCCGATCGGTCTCAGCTTTGTTTTTGCCTGGAGCACTGCATGCATGGCAGGTTATTCAGACGGGCAAGGCACCATTCAAATCACCGGCGGGGTCGAAGAACCCGGCTGTAGTTCGAACGCACCTTCAAGTTCACGCGTCGCTTTTACACTCAATGATTGCCCAAGCGTGGTACGGGGTGCTTCCATTAATATTACGCATGTTGAGGACCCCGAAACAGGCACCCTTTCTGGGCACCTCCCTGGTCGCATCAAATTAGTCAGTGACAGTGGCGCCCAAGGCCGATACTACAACCGGCAATATCAGGTACAGGATAACAACGGAAAAATTATCCGCTCAGGCGCTTACGTAATCACCTTCACATCTCCATAAAGGACGATGCATACCGTCATTTTGACGGCAGGGTGAATTATATTTAAACGTGACGAAACAAGTTCGTTACCTTGCGCCGACTCGCCTCCGTTTTCTTCAAGTCAACTAGTTGCATCACATCTTTTATCGTTCTGTCATCTGGCCGACCCGGCAACTTCATGAATATTTTCTTTCCACCAAACTCTTGAGCATCGATAACTTCAGGCGGCTGCCCTTCATACATTAACATGTTGCAAATACTGAAGCCGCTGAGCAGCTCTTCCACGCGAGCCAACGTGCAGCCTTTTATCCCGCTATTGATCACCACGAGATCAAACTGGTCTGCCGCTTGCGCAGCCAGTAGCAAAAACTCATCAAAGGACTCAACGGGCGCAATTCGATAATAACCATTACTATTGAATGCCTTTTCGATGCTTAAGCGCTGCAAAGGTTGATCGTCGACAATCAAAATTCGTAAATATGGAGTCGCCACGTTCACCTCCTCAACAAATTGCTTTTTAAACAGGCGTCTTTTTTGAGATCGTTATACAACGTGATGACAAACCAGCACTAACCTAACTATTTAATGGTATCAAGGGCTCACCTGCTTCGACCCTTGATACATTGTCGCTTTCTTGGCGGAGACCTTCTTGAGGAAAAGGCACACGCACCTGTGGGAATTTTCACCAACAAAAACACGAATTGCAGATTTCCCCACATCCACAAGAGGCAGGCTGCCCCAATAACGAAATCCCCACGTAGCTCATTCAGATCTTGCCTCAAGCCAATCTAATAGCGCATGACGACTCATCGGCAGCGCAAACAAAAAACCCTGCCCCTGTGTGCACCCCAGGTCCAGCAGTTGCTCATGCTGGCTTTGCGCCTCAATCCCTTTGGCCACGACTGTCATTCCCAAGGCCCTTCCCAAGGCCAATGTACTGACAACTACGGCGCGGCAGTACGGCTCATGATCGAGCGTGCGCACAAACTCCCCGTCCAACTTGATTTCGTTGAATGGCAACTGGCACAAGCGTTGTAACGAAGAAAAGCCCGCACCGAAGTCATCAATCGATAATCGGCAGCCCATCATGCGTAAGCGCACCAGGTTTTCCAGGCAAGCGGGCGAAGCCTCCATCAGGCCGTTCTCGGCCAGCTCAAAAGTCAGCCCCGCCCCACTCAGTCCATGGCTGGCCAAACGCGCTTTTACCTCGAGCGCCCATGTCACGTTGGTGAGTTGGACAGCCTGCAGATTGAATGCAACATTAAGAAGGTAACCACGCTTCAACGCGTCTGCTTGCAATCTCATGCCGTCGTCGAGTTGGGCAAAAAAGAGCTCGTTCAGCAGATTGCAGCTTTCTACTGCGGGCATAAACACGGCAGGCGATACAAGACCACTGAAAGGATGGTTCCAGCGAGCCAGCGCCTCGACACCTGTCACGCCACCACTGCGCAGATCGACCTTGGGTTGAAAGTAGGTCTCCATTTGCTGATGCGCCATGGCTAAACGTACCTCCTCGTCACCGATCGCAATGTTGCAGCCGCGGGAGTTCTGGCATGTACCCGCCCCGTTCAAATACTGTTTGAGCAGCGGCTCAACCGCGTCGATCTCCAACGGCTTACACACATCGCCCAAGACTACACCGCCCAGTAATGGCACCAGTTTCCTGGCGGCTCGACGCACATCTTCGGTCAGGGAACTGTTGATGATCACCGAACGCACTAACCCGGCGTTCGTGGCGCGCTGTAGGAACTCGAGGCCGTCCATTCCCTCCATGTGAAGGTCGCACAACACAATATCCACCGGCCCGGCCTCGCGCAGGGTGCGCAGTGCCTGCGCACCGTTGGCGGCGGCAAACACCGTCTCGCACCCCAGCTGCTTAAGCAGGTTAACTGCAATGGCGCGTTGAAAGTGATGGTCCTCCAAAACCAGGACCCGTAGGGGTAGTACAGGCATGGCTATGTTCTCCACAAAATAATGAGTGCGTCTTGCATAACGTCTCTTTTGCATGAATACGGTGATTGAGGCGGCTGATTGCGTGAAGACCGCCTGATGAAAATTCTTTCTTGAGTCGTAGGCTGGACGCTGTGCCTGCTGGGCTTTGGCGGTTCGGCTATGCGTCTACGCGTTCTTCCAAGGTCTGCGCCAGTGCTTCCATTGCCTGATGCAAGGCGTCAACAGATTGCGTAAGTCGGTCGTGATCCAAGTTATTGCAATCGGTCTGTACCCGTTCGCAGCATTGAATCAACCTCTGAGCCTTGATGATTCTCGCCCCACCCTTGATTCGGTGCGTGAGGTCGGCTATCCCGGCAAGGTCACCCTCGCTGAAGAGCTTCACCAAGCGAGACAGGTCTTCGTCGTTGCTTTTGGCAAGGTCCTTCAACAAATGAACAATTGAAGCCCTATCTCCATACGTCAGTTGCTCAAGGCTGGTCAGATCGACGCCATCGAGTCCTCCCAGCGAACTTTCCTCACTGATGCCCCTTACGAAAATCGGATCTACGGGTAAAAGACGTGCTGCCAGGTCTTGCATGCTGATGGGCTTGAACAGGCAGTCATCCATGCCAGCTGCCAGGCAGCGATCAATTTCATCAGCCTGCGCATTGGCCGTGAACCCGAGTACCAGGCACCGCGATGCATCAGTGCGCTGCTCTTCCGCCCGAATGTGCCTGACCAGCTCGTACCCGTTCATAACCGGCATATTGCAATCAGTGATCACCACATCGAAATGCCCGTTACGCCAAGCCCGCAACCCATGAGCACCGTCAGGCTCGTCGCTGACGTTGTGGCCTAAATAGGCCAGTTGCTGCTGCAACAACAAACGGTTGGCCGGATAGTCATCCACCACCAACACGTTCAGTACTTTGCCGGCAATGCCGGCTTCAATCTCCTGTGCCACCAGCGCTATCCGCTCAAGGACCGGTAACGTCAAGACCACGTCAATTTGGGTTCCGATTCCCAGAACACTGTGCAAGCTCAGCTCACCGTGCATCAGCTCGCACAACGTCCGGCTGATCATCAGCCCCAAACCCGAGCCACCCTGCTGGCCCTCACCTGGACTGCCGGCTTGGCTGAATGGCAGGAACAGTTGTTCCTGATCCTCTTTTGAAATACCTGCTCCGTTGTCTCGAACTTGTACTCTGACTGTCAGTTGGTCCGCACTTTGCGACAGTTGCGCTTGCACACTGACGACCACTTTGCCCTCGTGGGTAAACTTAATGGCGTTACTCAGCAAATTGGAGAGGATCTGCTTGAAGCGCAGCGGATCGATATACACATCTCGATCCGCTTGAGTGTCAAACTCGACTAAAAGGTTCAGCTCTTTTTGCCGCGCCAACCCTTCGAACACGCGTACGACAGATTCCACCAGAGGTTTGAAAGCAGCCCGCTGTGGCGCCAGTTCAAGGCGTCCTGACTCAATGCGCACGACATCCAAAATATCGCCGATCAACCCCAGCAAGCCTTGCGCAGCACCGAACGCAACTTCGATAGCAAAACGATCCAACGCACCTTGATCGGCTTTTTTCATGGCCAACTCAAGCATGCCCACAATCGCGTTCATGGGCGTGCGAATTTCATGACTCATCGTCGCCAGAAAGGTCGTCTTCGCGCGGTTGGCGTTTTCCGCATCCAATTTGGCAGCCTGCAACTCGCCATTCAGGCGGTCCCGCTCACTGATGTCGATCCAGCCTGCAATGATGCCTTTTATATCACCGTCGTTGCCGCGAAACGGCAAAATCCAGTGATAGGCCATGATCTCCTGACCCTGTGCGACAAACATGAGCCGGTCTCTGATCCGTGGCTCACCGCTCTGTATAACCTCGAAGTACTCCTGTTCGAGGACACGGGCGTATGGACTTTTATCGCCCAGGCCATCGATCACTCCCTTACCCAGCACATCATCACGGCTGACACCGAGGGCAAGCAGATATTGAGTGTTACACGACATCAATTGAGCATGGCGATCACGCACGTAAATAGGGTGAGGCAGACTGTCAATCAACACGCGCATGAACGCCATCTGCTCGTTCAATTGCTGTTCCGCCGTTACACGTTTACGAATAAGGCGCCGCAAATAGGCCACCCAACAAAACGCTACGATCAACAGAGTCACCACCACGGCAAACCCTTGAAACATGACACTGCGGTTCGTGTCCCAATAGTTGTTCTCCACCACCGCGTTGCCGAACCACCGATTGGTCATCTCATCTATTTCATCGAGAGGAATACTGACCATGACCTTATCGAGAATCGAATACAGCTCCGGCTCTCCTCGGCTTGTGCCCAAGGCCAGTTGCGCCGGCCGCGAACCAATGGCACCAATCATGCGCAACCGGTCACGGTAGTAGTTGGTAATCAAGTACTGCGCGCTGATAAGCGGGCTCAGAGCGGCATCGACCTTGCCGGCGACGAGCATCGACATGGAATCTGCGGCATTGACCGACTGAACAACCTTAATACCCGGATGATAGATACTCAGGTATTCAGCCATCGGACTCTTGGCCACCAGGGACAGGCTTTTGCCTGACAACTCATTCAGGTTACCGGGCGCGTCCGTACCGATACGTGTGCTCAGTACATAAGGGCTTGTCCAATAGGGCCGGGTAAAAAGCAAGCGCTTATGCGAGGTATGAAAGGTCGCCACTACATCGGCCTTGCCCGCCAGTACCAAGTCGATCAGTTCGTCATTGGACTTTCCAATCACGATGTCGAATGTTATGGGGATCCGTTGGCTGATTTTTTCCAGCAAATCTGCACTGATGCCGCGAAATTTTTTATTCTGGTCATAAAAGGACATGGGTGGATTACCGTCCATGACCGCCACTTTTATCTGCGGGTGGTTGTTCAGCCAATGCTGTTCGGCATCATCGAATTGTATTTCCTCGCGACCATGCACGGAAACCGCGCTCGCCTTCCAGCGCCGAGTGATCCGGTTTTTTTCCTCATGCGAAACCGCACTGAGCGCGCGGTTTACCAGTTGTAGCAAGCGTGTATCTTCTCGGTTCATCACAAAACCGAACGCCCCTGATTTATCGTCGACAAAGCTCAAAAACTGCAAATCCGCGAAGTGATTTCTATTGATCAGATAGTTCGCGCCAATCCCCCCCCCCAGGTAAATATCGGCTTGCCCAAACGCCAGCGCCGTCATTGCATCAAATGCCGTAGGGTATGTTTGCAACGTCGCATACGGATACAGCAGCGCCACTTCCGCAGGGGTCATATACTGATCGAGCATGGCAAGCCTAAGACCGGTGAGTTTTGCCGGCAAACCACGAGCGTTGCTGATAGGTGCTACCAGCACCGAGGGGTCATCAAAGTAGGCGATGGACTGTGTTAGTTGCGGGTCGCTCAACTCGGTGGCTTCCAGCGCCCCCACCATATCGACTTGACCCGTCTTGAGCGCTTCGATCAGCTCCGCCCGATTTCGATAACGCTGCACTTTGATAGTGACATGCAGCAAATCTCCTAACAGTTCGACGTAATCGGCGGTCAGGCCCTCATACTCACGCTCGCTGGAGGTCAATTCAAAAGGGGCGGATGCGGTTTTGGACGTACCCAGTGTCAAGACACCTTTGGTGCGTAACCATCGCCAATCGGCCTCGTCCAACCCCAACATTTGCACTGAAGAATGAGAGCGGCCCAACAAGGTCAACGGCTCGGCAACACGGGCGCTATGGTCCGCATATATCGACGAACTGAACACCCATAAAAACGCGCCCGCCCACACAAGCCCTTTCATTTATAGAAGCTTATTGCGTTTAGCGAAGTCGGCCAGGTAAATCAGTGATTTTACATTGAGCTTTTCAATCAACCGATTTTTGTAATTGCTGACCGTTTTATTGCTTAGCAGCATGGCCTCGCCGATTTCCTTATTGCTGAAACAAC
>NZ_VBVZ01000221.1 GCF_005863185.1 Pseudomonas edaphica | reverse complement strand
GCCTGCGATAGCATCACCTCGGTCTGCCTGATAGACCGAGTTGCTTGCATCGCAGGCAAGCCAGCTCCCACATGGGTCTGCTCCCACATTTGTTTCTGTGTTCCTTCAAGGAGAATTTTTTGTCCTCTCCCATCCCCATCCCCGTCACCATCCTCAGCGGCTTCCTCGGCGCCGGCAAAACCACCTTGCTGCGCCATCTGCTCAAGGCTGAGCACGGCCTCAAAATCGCCGTGATCGAAAACGAATTCAGTGATGCCGGTATCGACACCCAACTGTTGGGCGCCGAACCGGTGCAAGTCATGACCCTGTCCAACGGTTGCGTGTGCTGCACTATCCACACCGACCTGACCAAAGCCCTGTACCTGCTGCTCGAGCGCCTGGACAGCGGCGAGATCGCCTTCGACCGGCTGGTGATCGAGTGCACCGGCCTGGCCGACCCTGCGCCTGTGGCCCAGACCTTTTTCATCGACGAGGAGCTGCGCGAGCGCTACATCCTCGACGGCATCATCACCTTGGTGGACGCGGCCCATGCTGAGCACCACCTGACCCAGACCATCGCCCAGGCTCAGATCGGTTTTGCCGACCGCCTGCTGGTGAGCAAGCGTGATCTGGTGGACGAAGCCACCTTCGACGCCCTCAGCCAGCGCTTGACCCGCATCAACCGCCGTGCGCCGATTCGCGTGGTCGACCACGGCAAAATCGACCTGGCCGAACTGCTCGACGTACGCGGCTTTAATCTCAATGCAGGCATGACCCTGCGCCCGGTCAGTGCCGCGCCATCCATCGACCGTATTTCCAGCCTGGTGCTGCGCACCGACCAGCCGCTGGATATCGACCGGCTCAGCGAGTTTATGAACGAACTGCTGGAGGACCATGGCAAACAACTGCTGCGCTACAAAGGCGTACTGAACATTGCCGGGGAAGACCGGCGCATGGTGTTCCAGGGCGTGCTCAAGCTTTACGGTTTCGATTGGGACACCGAATGGGCCGAGGGTGAGGCGCGCGAAAGTGTGATTGTGTTTATTGCTGATGAGTTGCCGGAAGCCAAAATTCGCGAGGGCTTTGCCCGGGTCTACCAACCCTGACTCGAAATGCATTCAAAATGTGGGAGCTGGCTTGCCTGCGATGGCGGTGGGTCAGCTAATGATGTGCCAACTGACAGGCCGCTATCGCAGGCAAGCCAGCTCCCACATTGAACCGTATTTCAATTTGAGAACGGCCATAAAAAAGCCCGGCTCAAGAGCCGGGCTTTTTATTCAAGCAACTGCAATCAAGCGCCGTACACCGGCAGTTTTTTGCAGATGGCCTTGACCTTCTCACGGACCGCGTCAATCACGGCTTCGTTGTTCAGGTCAGCCAGGATGTCGCAGATCCAGCCGGCCAGTTCCTTGCACTCTGCTTCTTTAAAGCCACGAGTGGTCACAGCCGGGGTGCCGAAGCGCAGGCCGGAGGTGACGAACGGCGAACGTGGGTCGTTCGGCACGGAGTTTTTGTTCACGGTGATGAAGGCTTTGCCCAGTGCGGCGTCAGCGTCTTTACCGGAGATGTCCTGCTTGATCAGCGACAGCAGGAACAGGTGGTTTTCAGTACCGCCGGACACCACGTCAAAGCCGCGCTCGATAAACACGCTGGCCATGGTCTGGGCGTTCTTCACCACTTGTTGCTGGTAAGTCTTGAACTCAGGCTGCAGGGCTTCTTTGAAGCAGATCGCTTTAGCAGCGATCACGTGCTCCAGCGGGCCACCTTGGGCGCCTGGGAATACGGCAGAGTTCAGCTTCTTCTCGATCTCGGCGTTGGCGCGAGCCAGGATCAGGCCGCCACGTGGACCGCGCAGGGTCTTGTGCGTGGTGGTGGTCACGACGTCAGCGAAAGGCACCGGGTTCGGGTAGACGCCAGCGGCGACCAGACCGGCTACGTGAGCCATATCAACGAAGAGATATGCGCCGACTTTGTCAGCGATAGCGCGGAAACGTGGGAAATCCAGGATCTGCGAGTAGGCAGAGAAACCGGCCACGATCATTTTTGGCTTGTGCTCAACGGCCAGGCGCTCGACTTCGTCGTAGTCGATCAGGCCGTTGGCATCGATACCGTATTGAACGGCGTTGTACAGCTTGCCGGAGGAGGAAACGCTGGCGCCGTGGGTCAGGTGACCGCCGTGGGCCAGGCTCATGCCCAGGATGGTGTCGCCGCCTTGCAGCAGGGCCAGGTACACGGCGCTGTTGGCTTGGGAACCGGCGTGTGGCTGAACGTTGGCGTAATCGGCGCCGAACAGTTCCTTGGCACGGTCGATTGCCAGTTGCTCAACCACGTCGACGTACTCGCAACCACCGTAGTAGCGCTTGCCTGGGTAGCCTTCGGCGTATTTGTTGGTCAGAACCGAACCTTGAGCCTCCATCACCGCAGGGCTGGTGTAGTTTTCCGAAGCGATCAGCTCAATGTGCTCTTCCTGGCGCACGGCTTCTTGCTCCATGGCGGCGAAGAGATCGGCGTCGTACTTGGCAATAGTCAAATCACGGCTGAACATGGCGGTCCTCAAGGATCGGGGGCAGAAAAGGAAGGCATTCTAACCCAATGGGTTTTAGATGGCATATGAAAGGACATCATGTCGCGGACAAGTGGGGCTCATCCAGGGATGGGCGGTGCCTGTACTGGCCCTATCGCAGGCATGCCAGCTCCCACACCTGAAGGTATTCACAATTCAAAATGTGGGAGCTGGCTTGCCTGCGATAGGGCCATCAGCCCCACCACAAGGCTTCAGTCGAACATGAACAGCGCATCATTGCTGAACTGCGCTTCAAACCGATTTGCCGGCATCGGCCGCCCAAACAGATAACCCTGCACCTCATCACAGCCATGTTCACGCAGGAAATCCAGCTGCTCATGGGTTTCGACGCCCTCGGCGATCACCGCCAGGTTGAGGCTGTGGGCCATGGCGATAATCGCGCGGGCAATTTGCGCGTCCTGCTCGCCGGACGGCAGGCCGTCGACGAAAGTTCGGTCGATCTTCAACACATCGATGGGGAATTGCTTGAGGTAGTTGAGCGACGAATAACCGGTGCCGAAGTCGTCCACCGCAATGCTCAGGCCCAGGTTTTTCAGGCTGGCGAGGATCTGCATGGCCTCGTTGACTTCGCGCATCAGGATACTTTCGGTCAGCTCCAGCTCCAGGCACGCCGGCGGCAGGCCGGTGTCCTTGAGAATAGTGGCGATGCGTTCGCCCAACTGCCCATCGGAGAATTGACGCGCCGAGATGTTCACCGAGACTTTCGGCACGCGCACCTTGTTCTGGTGCCAGGTCTTGAGCTGGCGGCAGGCTTCCGCGATCACCCAGTCGCCCACGTCCACCACCAGCCCCAATTCCTCCAGTACCGGGATGAAGTCCCCCGGCGGCACCAGCCCACGGCGCGGGTGACGCCAGCGCAGCAGGGCTTCGGCGCCGGTCAGGCGCTTGCCGTCGCCGCTGAACTGCGGTTGGTAATACAGCACGAATTCGTTCTGGTCCAAGGCGTGGCGCAGGTCGCTTTCCAGCTCCAGGCGCTCCAGGGCGCTGGCATTCATGTCCGCCTGGTAGAACTGGAAGTTGTTCTTGCCGCGCTCTTTGGCGTGGTACATCGCCGTGTCGGCGTTTTTCATCAGTTGGCTCAGTTCGTTGCCGTCCTGCGGGCTTAAGGCGATGCCGATACTGGCGGTCACAAAGAACTCGCGGCCCTCCAGCACAAATGGCTTCACCAGGCTCGCCAGGATCTGCTCGGCCACGGTAATTGCGCGGTTCAACGCCATTTCACGGCTGACCCGCGGTTGCAGCAGCAAGGTGAACTCGTCGCCGCCCATACGTGCCACGGTGTCGTCTTCGGCCACGCAGCCCAGCAGGCGGGTGGCCATTTCCTTGAGCATGCGGTCGCCGGCGGCGTGGCCCAGGGAGTCGTTGATCGGTTTGAAACGGTCGAGGTCGAGGAACATCAGTACCACCCACGACTTTTGCCGTTCGGCCGACTGCAGCGCGGTGTGCAGGCGGTCCTGGAACAGTGTGCGGATGGGCAGATGGGTCAGGGCGTCGTAATACGCCAGGCGGTGGATGCGCTGCTCGCTGGCATTGCGCTCGCTGATATCACTGAAGAAACACACGTAGCTGGCCAGGTCGCCTTCATCGTCGAACACGGCAGTAATGCCGACCCAGGCCGGGTAATGCTCGCCATTGCGCCGCTTGAGCCACACTTCACCTTCCCAGGTGCTGTGCTGATGCAGCTGCTTGAGCACGTAACGCAGGTGCGCCTCCTGCTGTTCATCCACCGTGAGCATGTTCGGCAATTGATCCAGCACATCTGCCACTGCATAGCCGCTGACCCGGCTGAACGCCTCGTTGGCCTGCACGATATAACCGGCCGGGTCGGTGATCAGGATCGCCGAGGTTGAGTGCTCGAATACCGTGGCCGCCATGCGCAGGTCTTTTTCGGCGCGGCGTTGCTGGCTGATATCGCGGCCCACACCCAGGATGCCTTCAAACGCGCCGTGTTCGTCCCAAACCAGCACCAGGCGCAACTCGATCGGCACCTTGCGGCCGTCGGCGCGCAGGCAGTCGAACAGGAACAGTTGGGTGTGGATATCATCACGCAGTCTGTTTAGCGCCTCGGGGTCGCCGAGCGCACGGCTGACCTGTTCCACCAAACTGTAGATGCCGGTCAGTTGCTGCGGGTTGGCGATGATCGACTGCCAGCCGTTCTTGAACACCCAGTCCACGTCATAACCCAGCACGGCGTTGACTGATGGGCTGATGTAATTGAGGGCAAGCTGGCTGTCGGTGGAGCAAATCACGTCGCTGATGCTTTCGGCCAGCATGCGGTAGCGCTGCTCGCTGTCACGCAGGGATTCACTGGCTTCGATCTGGTCGGTGATGTCCTTGGCCACGCCGATGATCCGCGTGACCACCGCGGTTTTATCCCGCGCCAGCGCTTGCTCACGGATATCAAAGCGCCGCCACTGGTTATTGCGATGGCGAAAGCGCAGCTGGCATTGCAGTTGGGTGGTGTAGCCGACCTCGCGCTGTTGCAGGCGCAAGTCGTGGTAATACTCGGCATCCTCGGGGTGCAGCAGGATTTCCCAGAAGTACTCGCCCATTTGCTGCAGTTCGGCCTTGTTGTAGCCGAGGGTATGGCCCAAATGGTGGTTGCTGAAAATCATGCGCTGGCTGATCACGTCCTGCACATACAGGTGATCAGGCACGGTGCGCACCACGTCCGACCAGAAACTCTCACGCTCCACCAGCGACAGTTCGATCAGCTTGCGGCTGGTGATATCGCTGATACTGAGAATCACGGCCTTGAAGTCGTCCTGCTGCTCCGGCAGGCGCATCACCAGCCACAGATATTGGTCATTGCCGGCCACGTCATTGAGCTGGATTTACAGCTCCAGCTGTTTTTGCTGGGTCAGAACGGCTTC
The DNA here is from genome assembly GCF_005863185.1 of Pseudomonas edaphica. Lineage (GTDB taxonomy): Bacteria > Pseudomonadota > Gammaproteobacteria > Pseudomonadales > Pseudomonadaceae > Aquipseudomonas > Aquipseudomonas edaphica. The sequence continues at coordinate 3,908 of NZ_VBVZ01000221.1, read as the reverse complement.
GAGCACTTGATAGCCGATGGCGGTGGCATTGCTTGGGCAATCATCGATCAGGCGTTCCCAGGCCTGCTCGCATGAGCCGACATTCAGCAGGCGCACGGCCACCTGGTTGACCTCGGTAATGCGCAGTTCCTTGAGCAGTTGCTGGCGCCCGGCGGTGTTGTTGAGCAACCAGACCTGCAATTGCTCACGGGTCTGCACGTGGGTCTTGTCAAAAAACGCCTTGAGCCCCGACAGATCCAACACGCACAGGGCCACGCCGGTGCCTTCGAAAATATCCTGATAACGCCGGCGGCCTTCATGCACCTGGCGCTGGCGGCGGCGCATGTTCAGCAGCACGATCAGCGGGATCAGCGAGAACGCCAGGCCCAGCAGGCATTTGCCGATAAACGCCGGCAGCAGTTGCTCCAGCACCGCGCTGCGGTCAAACAGGCCGCGCAATTGCCAATCGCTTTTACTCAGGGGCGTAACCAGCACGCTTTTGTTCAATTCATCCGGCGTCAGCGCCGCGGCCCATTGCGCAGGCATGCCACTGTCGCGGCTGACCACGCGGTGGTTCAGGCGGTTCTCGATGGCCCACATCGGGCGCTGGCCCTGGCCGTCCTGGCGGGTGAGGTTGCTCAGGTAGCTGGGCGCCAGGCGCAAGGCCCAGTACATTTTCGAGCCGCCGCTGGGCTGCTGAAGCAACAGATAGATCAGGGTGCCGTCGGGGCTGTTGCTCAAGTAATAAGGTTGCGAGTGGCTGCGCTGCACCAGCTCTTCAAGCCAGGCGCGGTCCTGGCTGCCTTTGGCGCTGTCGCTGATCAGCGCGCCGCTGGGGGCGAGCAGGGCGAAACTGCGCAGCTCCGGCAACGAGCGTTGCAAGGTGCGCATCAGCGCCTGTTGTTGCTCGTCGTTGCGCGGCGGCTCGACCATCGGCAGCAGGTTCAAGGCGATTTTCGCGCTCAGGGCCATGTTCAGGCTGATCTGTTCAGCCAGGTCGGCGCTGTAATCGATGGTGTATTGCTGTTGGTTTTTCTGGTTTTGCTGCAGTTGGTCCAACAGCTGCCAGAACAATAACGCCAGCAGCACCAGCACCAGCATCGCCAGTGCGCCTTTTAAAGTGCCGTGCAGGGGCGCGCCCGGCGCTATATGAGCGGCGCGCAAGGGCGTGGGCGGCGTGACTTTGGACAAGCTGTGATCCTGCGGTTTGGCTGGACTGGCGCGCGACGTGCACTATAAGCCGGACGCCCGGAGGGCGGCTAGCATGCCTTGCCTTGTGGCAAAGTGCCAGCCCCGCTTGGCTGGACTGCCCAAGCGCATTCAGGTAGCTTTGCCGGTTACGCGGGGGCGTTCCAGCCCCAGACATTCAGGCTTTTTCCGCTCGCAGGCATTGATGATAGTCAACGGCCCGCGCGGCGCATGGCCTGCACGGGCTTCGCCCGCTTAATTCATCAGTCACTGACGCTAGGTTCACCATGGCTCAATACGTCTTCACCATGCATCGGCTGGGAAAAGTTGTTCCGCCGAAGCGGGAAATCCTGAAAAATATTTCGCTGTCCTTCTTCCCCGGCGCCAAGATCGGCGTGCTCGGCCTCAACGGTTCGGGTAAGTCCACGCTGCTGAAAATCATGGCCGGCGTCGACACCGAGTTCGAAGGCGAAGCGCGCCCGATGCCCGAACTGAACATCGGCTACCTGCCGCAAGAGCCGATCCTGGACCCGACCAAGACCGTGCGTGAAGTGGTCGAAGAAGCGGTGGCCGTGATCAAGAACGCCCAGGCCCGCCTGGACGAGGTCTACGCCGCCTACGCCGAAGAAGATGCCGACTTCGACAAGCTGGCCGCTGAACGGGCCAAGCTCGAAGCCATCCTGCAGGCTGGCGACGGCCACAACCTGGAGCGCCAGCTGGAAGTCGCCGCCGACGCGCTGCGTTTGCCGGCGTGGGATGCCAAGGTCGAATTCCTCTCCGGCGGTGAAAAACGCCGTGTGGCCCTGTGCCGCCTGCTGCTGTCGGCTCCCGACATGCTGCTGCTCGACGAACCGACCAACCACTTGGATGCCGATTCCGTCGCCTGGCTGGAGCACTTCCTGCACGATTTCCCGGGCACCGTGGTAGCGATCACGCACGACCGCTACTTCCTGGACAACGTCGCCGGCTGGATCCTCGAGCTCGACCGTGGCGCCGGTATCCCTTACGAGGGCAACTACTCCGGTTGGCTGGAAGCCAAGTCCGACCGTCTGGCCGCCGAATCCAAGCAGCAATCGGCCCACGAAAAAGCCATGAAGGAAGAACTGGAGTGGGTGCGCAAAGGCGCCAAGGCCCGCCAGTCCAAATCCAAGGCACGTCTGCAACGCTTTGAAGAAATGCAGTCGCAGGAATTCCAGAAGCGCAGCGAAACCAACGAGATCTACATCCCGGCCGGCCCGCGCCTGGGTGACAAGGTCATCGAATTCAAGAACGTCTGCAAAGGCTATGGCGACCGCGTGTTGATCGACAACCTGTCGTTCTCCATGCCAAAAGGCGCGATCGTCGGCGTTATCGGTGGTAACGGTGCGGGTAAATCCACACTGTTCCGCATGCTGATGGGCAAGGAAACCCCGGATTCGGGCAGCATCGAAATCGGTGAAACCGTGCAACTGGCCTGCGTGGATCAAAGCCGCGAAGACCTGGACGGCAGCAAAACGGTATTCCAGCAAGTCTCCGAGGGGTCCGACCAGATCCGCATCGGCAACTATGAGATTCCGTCGCGCACTTACGTCGGCCGTTTCAACTTCAAGGGCGGCGATCAACAGAAGTTCGTCAAGGACCTGTCCGGTGGTGAGCGCGGTCGCTTGCACCTGGCACTGACCCTGAAAGAAGGCGGCAACGTGTTGCTGCTCGACGAACCGTCCAACGACCTCGACGTTGAAACCCTGCGTTCCCTGGAAGAGGCCCTGCTGGACTTCCCGGGCGCCGCCATTGTGATCTCTCACGATCGGTGGTTCCTTGACCGCGTCGCGACGCACATCCTGGCGTACGAAGATGACTCCCAAGCGGTGTTCTTCGAAGGTAACTACACCGAGTACGAAGCGGACCGTAAGAAGCGTTTGGGTGATGCTGCTGCCCAGCCGCACCGTGTACGGCACAAAAAACTGGCCTGAGTTGGGTTGGTTTGAAAAAGCGGAGCCTTCGGGCTCCGCTTTTTTTTGCGTGTGTTTCAGGAGGACCGAGGTGGATTTATCGCAGGCAAGCCAGCTCCCACCTTCGACCGCATTTCACATTGGCAACCCGATCAAATGTGGGAGCTGGCTTGCCTGCGATAGCGGTTTCACGGATGGTGCATTTACTGATTTGAAATCCCCTTAATGGTGCAAAAAATCATAGTAATTTATATATAAAGCACCATTTAAATTCACAAAGGCGACATTTTGCGCTTTTCAGGTGCAACATGAATTGCTAAGGTCCGGCTCAATCTCATTTAAAAACAATCAATTTGCCGAGACTTCTCCATGATCGAATCTGTCGAATCCTTCCTTTCGCGCCTCAAGAAACGCGACCCCGACCAGCCGGAATTTCACCAGGCCGTAGAGGAAGTCCTGCGCAGCCTGTGGCCGTTTCTTGAAGCCAACCCCCACTACCTGACGTCGGGCATTCTGGAGCGCATCTGCGAGCCGGAACGCGCGATTACCTTCCGGGTATCGTGGGTGGATGATCACGGCAAGGTGCAGGTCAATCGCGGGTTTCGCATCCAGATGAACAGCGCCATCGGCCCCTACAAAGGCGGCCTGCGCTTTCACCCGTCGGTGAACCTGGGCGTGCTGAAATTCCTCGCCTTCGAACAGACCTTCAAAAACTCCCTGACCTCGCTGCCCATGGGCGGCGGCAAAGGCGGCTCGGACTTCGACCCCAAGGGCAAGAGCGACGCCGAAGTGATGCGCTTCTGCCAGGCG
>NZ_VBVZ01000220.1 GCF_005863185.1 Pseudomonas edaphica | reverse complement strand
ATCCTGCGTTGGGCCGCGAAGCGGCCCCAGTAAAGGCACTGCAATTTTCCTGAAAGAACTCAGTGTCTGGGTTTGGGGCTGCTTCGCGGCCCAACGCAGGATAAGCCTGCTCGCCACAACAGCCCACTGGCCACTAACCGGTTGTGTAGATACCTATGCCGCGATGAGGCAGGCCTTATCAGCACAAGACTGGCAGGCTGGTGGTGGACTTGATCTCCGATAAAGCCACGATCGAGTTCACCTCCTGAATCCCCGGCACCATCGACAGCTTCTCGAAGAAAAACCGCTCATACGCCTCGATGTCCGAGGTGACGATGCGCAGCAGAAAATCCACCGCACCCATCAGCACATAACACTCCAGCACTTCCGGAAACCCGCGAATCGCTTCGGTGAACTCGGTGAAGTTGGAACGGCCGTGGGCGTTGAGTTTGACCTCGGCAAAAATCTGCGTGTTAAGGCCGATCTTCTTGCGGTCCAGCAATGTGACCTGGCCGCGAATCACCCCTTCCTCCTTGAGCCGCTGGATACGCCGCCAGCACGGCGACTGGGACAGGCCCACCTGTTCGGCGATCTGAGCACTGGACAGCGAAGCATCCTCTTGCAGCAGCGCCAGGATACGGCGGTCGTAGGCGTCCAACTCACTGTGCATAAAAATACCTTTGAATGTGCTTATCCTGAATTGTTCTATTCAATAAATCGCAGATAGAGCCCATCTTAGATAAGAAATCTCCGCCCGCGAATGTAAAAATTTCTCCAGTCGAATTTGGAGAGTCAGCATGCACGCCGTCGAAACCACCCACACTCCCGCACGCGTCGACGCCTGGGCTGTCAACAGCGCCCATTGCCAGGCGCATTATCAGATCGTCGCCGAGGCCGAGCCGGACGTGCTGTGCCGGGTGCTCAACTATTTCGCTTTGCAGTTCCTGACCCCGCAACAGGTCAATGTGAGCCGTGAAGACGACCTGTTGAACATTGATATCGTCATGGACGGTTTGAGCTGGCACCGCGCCCAGGTGATCGGTGAAAAGATTAGAAACCTGATCAGCGTCTGCTCGCTGGAAGTGTGGCGAGCTGACTCTCTGCGGCCTGCAGCGATGACGGCGGCCAGCCTGTAAAAGCCGGCAATACTCATGGGGAGGTGGATGTTCGGAGGCAGGCTAGCCTGGGTTTACACCCGACGCCTGCCAGGAAATGCCCATGCCTACCGCCTTGCACACTCACCGCCTGGAACTGCATCAGTTGCTGCCGACGCTGCTCGAGCAAGGGCTGATAACCGCAGAGGTGGCACATTCACTGGCGACGGCGCCCGCTACCCAGCAACACCCTCTGGCATGCATCGCAGCCCACGGGCTGTGCCTGGAAACCTTGACGCAATGGCTGGCCACGCAGGTCGGGCAGCCTTATCTGCGTATCGACCCGCTCAAGATAGACGTGGCAACGGTAGTGCCATTGATGTCCCACGCCTTTGCGCAGCGCCACGGGATCCTGGCGGTGGCCGTGGATGCGCAGACCGTCACCGTCGCCAGCGCCCAGCCCCATGTCCGCGACTGGGAAGCCGGGTTGGCACAGGTGCTCAAGCGCTCGATCAAGCGCGTGGTCGCCAACCCCAAGGCTATTGAGCGCTGCATCGGCGAGTTCTACCGCTTGGCCAAATCCGTCAGCGGCGCCGATCAAAAGGCGACAGTGGCCGGCAATGTCGAACTGCTCAGCCTCGGCGCCAGCGATCAGGAGCCGGATGCCAATGACGCGCATATCGTCACTATCGTCGACTGGCTGTTGCAGTACGCCTTTGGGCAGCGGGCCAGTGATATCCATGTCGAACCCTGTCGCGACCAAGGCCGCGTGCGTTTTCGCATCGACGGGCTGCTGCACGATGTGTATCAGTTTCCGCCTCAGGTCACGATGGCGGTGGTCAGCCGCCTCAAGAGCCTGGGTCGGATGAACGTCGCGGAAAAACGCAAACCCCAGGACGGCCGGGTCAAGACCAAAAGCCCGGCGGGCATAGAGGTGGAACTGCGCCTTTCGACTTTGCCAACAGCGTTTGGTGAAAAACTGGTGATGCGGATTTTCGACCCACAGGTGCTGCTGAAAGATTTTGACCAGCTTGGTTTGTCAGATGACGACCAACAACGCTGGCACGCCATGACCGGCCAGGCCAACGGCATCATCCTCGTCACCGGGCCAACCGGCTCCGGCAAGACCAGCACCCTCTACGCCACGCTCAAGCAACTGGCAACCCGCGAGGTCAACCTGTGCACGGTAGAGGACCCGATTGAAATGATTGAACCGGCCTTCAACCAGATGCAGGTGCAACACAACATCGACCTGACCTTCGCCAGCGGCGTCCGCGCCCTGCTGCGCCAGGACCCGGATATCATCATGATCGGTGAGATCCGTGACCGGGAAACCGCAGAAATGGCGATTCAGGCCGCATTGACCGGGCATCTGGTGCTGTCGACGCTGCACACCAATGATGCGCCCAGCGCCATCAGCCGGCTGCAGGAGCTTGGCATTGCTCATTATTTGATCAAGGCTACCCTTATAGGGGTGATGGCGCAGCGTTTGGTGCGGCTTTTATGCCCTCACTGCAAACGCGCGGTGGGCGCGCCGGGCACCGCGCATGAAGCTGTCGGCTGTGCAGAATGCCGCGAAAGTGGTTATCGAGGCCGCGCCGGGCTCTACGAAATCATGCCGATGAGCGAGGCGCTCAAGGCGCTGATCACCCCAGGTGCCGACGTGCAGGCTCTACGCCGGGCCTCAGTGGAGCAAGGCATGCGCAGACTGCGCATGGCTGGTATCGACAAAGTGAACGCCGGGCTGACCACCCTGGCAGAGGTATTACGGGTAACGCCTGGGGATTCAGAAACAAATGATTTGATTGTTGGCCCGTGAAACCGTCCTTATCCGTGACTGGGCCGTTACAATCGGCCACACGTCGCATCACTGACACCATCAGATAGGGAATCGCTATGCAGATCGGAACCGTACTGCTTCTTTTCGTGGGTTTGGCCGTTGCCATCCTGTTCATGGGCTTTAAAGTGGTGCCCCAGGGCTACCAGTGGACTGTCGAGCGTTTCGGCCGCTACACCAACACACTCAAGCCCGGCCTCAACATCATTATTCCGATCATGGACCGCATCGGTCGCAAGATAAACGTGATGGAAAGCGTGCTGGATATTCCACCGCAGGAAGTGATCACCGCCGACAACGCCACCGTGCAGATCGACGCCGTGTGCTTCTTCCAGGTGGTCAACACCGCCCAGGCCGCCTACGAGGTCAATAACCTCGAGCACGCCATCCGCAACCTGCTGCAAACCAACATCCGCACCGTGCTTGGCTCCATGGAGCTGGATGCCATGCTGAGCCAGCGTGACGGCATCAACGAAAAACTGCTGCGTACCGTGGATGAAGCCACGGCGCCGTGGGGCATCAAGATCACCCGCATCGAGATCAAGGACATCAGCCCGCCTGCCGACCTGATGGCCGCCATGTCCGGCCAGATGAAAGCCGAGCGGATCAAGCGTGCGCAGATCCTGGAAGCCGAAGGCCTGCGGGCATCGGCGATCCTGACGGCCGAAGGTAAAAAACAGGCGCAAATCCTTGAGGCCGAGGGCAGTCGCCAGGCGGCTTTCCTGGAGTCCGAAGCCCGTGAGCGTCAGGCCGAGGCCGAAGCCCGTGCCACACAAGTGGTCTCCGAGGCCATCGCGTCGGGCAACGTGCAGGCGGTTAACTACTTCGTCGCGCAAAAATACATCGATGCCCTGGGCAAGCTGGCATCGGCCAACAACAGCAAAGTCATCCTGATGCCGCTGGAAGCCAGCCAGGTAATTGGCGCCGTCGGTGGCATCGGCGAAATCGTCAAGGCAACCTTCGACAACAAGAAAGGCTGAGGCAACTGCCATGTGGGAATTCCTGCAGCATCTGTCGTTCTGGGATTGGCTGGCACTGGGCACGGTGCTGTTGATTCTTGAAGTGTTCGGCGCCGGCGGTTACCTGCTGTGGATGGGCATCGCCGCTGCCGCTGTAGGCGTGATCAAGTTCGTGGTGCCGCCGCTGGGGTTGGAATGGCAACTGCTGCTGTTCGCCGTGCTGTCGATTTTGACCGCCGTCTATTGGTGGAAACGCCAACGCAGCAGCGCCAAGGTCAGCGACCAGCCGGGGCTGAACATGCGTGGCTCGGAGCTGGTTGGCCGCACGTTTGTGGTGCACCAGGCCATCGTCGATGGCCGGGGCAAGATAAAAGTCGGTGATGGCGTGTGGATGGCCACTGGCCCGGATACCCCGATAGGCGCTCAAGTACGTGTCATTGGTCAGGACGGCGTGGTTTTACAGGTCGAAACTGTTTAGTCAGTGATGGAACTCGACTGAGCTAACTACAATCAAACTGTTCAGATAACCCAGTCGGAGTCACCCATCATGCGTTTCAAATATGCTGTCGCAACCCTCGCTGTGCTTTCCCTTCCTGTCGGTTCAGCCATGGCCGACAGCTTTTGGCGTAATGTCATTTCATCGGGCGCTACTACCGGCTCGACGTACCTGACCTTCAAGGACCACAAGCTGGTGGTTGCCGCCCAAGACGACGCAGGCAGCTTTGTTGCCAGCGACGGCGGCATCCGCGGTCCATACCTGGAAGCCGCCATGCAGAAAGTCCGCGCTGACAACCCAGGCCTCAAGGCCACCGATATGGAATTGGCCAACGCTATCCTCGCGAAAAACGCTGTGACCGAGTAAAGCGCCCATAAAAAATGCCGCTCTTTGGGAGCGGCATTTTTTTGCTCGTAACATGACGATTCATTCACGTGTGACAGGCTATATTCAGTCGAACCGTGCAACCATGCGGTACTGATACGTTTATTACTCATCGCCTATCTGAAACGGATGCCTTCGTCGTTATGAGCCAACAGCCCTTTCTGCCGTTTTCCAAACCTACCATTGATGAAGCCACCATCTCGGCGGTCGGCGATGTACTGCGCTCGGGCTGGATCACCAGCGGGCCAAAAGTGCAGGCGTTCGAAGCACAGCTGTCGGAATACTTTGGCGGCCGGCCGGTGCGGACGTTCAACTCCGGCACCTGCACCATGGAAATTGCTTTGCGCATCGCCGGGATTGGCCCAGGGGACGAAGTCATCACCACGCCGATCTCCTGGGTCGCCACTGCCAACGTGATCCTGGAAGTCGGTGCCACGCCGGTATTTGCCGATATCGACCCGGTAACCCGCAATATCGACCTGGCCCAAGTAGAAGCTGCAATCACCCCACGTACCAAGGCGATCATTCCGGTGTACCTGGCGGGCCTGCCCCTGGACATGCCGATGCTGTATGCACTGGCCAACAAGTACAACCTGCGTATCGTCGAAGACGCCGCCCAGGCACTGGGTTCCAGCTGGGATGGCGAACGCATTGGCGCAACCGGCGACTTTGTATCCTTCAGCTTCCAGGCCAACAAGAACATCACCTCTTCCGAGGGCGGTTGCCTGGTATTGAACAATGCCGAAGAAGCCCGCCTGGCCGAGAAATATCGCTTGCAGGGCGTTACCCGCACGGGTTTCGATGGCCTGGACGTAGATGTGTTGGGCGGCAAGTTCAACATGACCGACATTGCCGCAGCCATCGGCCTGGGCCAGTTCGCTCATATCGAGAAGATCACTGCCCATCGCCAGAACCTGGCGCGCCACTACTTCAAATGCTTCGGCAGTGATTTCGAAGCGCAATACGGCGCACAACTGCCACCGGCAGACTTCGAAAACAGCAACTGGCACCTGTTCCAACTGGTATTGCCGGAGCGTCAGGATGGCAAGCCGGCACGCGCCACCTTCATGGAACAGATGCAGGCGCATGGCGTCGGCATTGGCTATCACTACCCGCCGATCCACCTGCTGAGCCTGTATCGGGCACAGGGTTTCAAGGAAGGCATGTTCCCGGTGTCGGAGCGTGTTGGGCGTTTGATCGTGTCGTTGCCGATGTTCACGGCGATGACAGAGGCGGACGTAGAGCGGTCGGTTGCGGCGGTTAAAGCGGTATTGAAAGCGGGTTAAACAAAAAAGCGTTGGCTTGCAACAATCAACTGTGGGAGCTGGCTTGCCTGCTCCCACATTGATTTGTGTCGTGTTTACTCGCCGATGGCAGCTTTGTAACCCGCAGCATCCAGCAGTTTTTCCAGATCGGCCGGGTTGCTTGGCTTGAGCTTGAAGATCCAGGCGCCGTAAGGGTCGGTGTTCAACAGCTCAGGGCTGCCACTCAGTTCCTCGTTGACGGCAATCACTTCGCCAGCAATCGGGGCGTAGATATCCGAAGCAGCCTTCACCGACTCAACCACGCCAGCCTGGCCTTCAGCTTCAAACTGGGCGCCAACTTCCGCCAGCTCAACAAACACCACATCACCCAACGCTTCCTGTGCATGGTCGGAAATCCCGACGGTCACAGTGCCGTCGGCTTCCAGACGGGCCCATTCGTGACTTTCGGCAAAACGCAGGTCAGCTGGGATATCGCTCATAATCTGTGTCCTCAAGAAGAAATGTCAGCGGCCTTCGGCCTGCCGGAAATAGTTAGATCAAGGTTTTGCCATGGCGTACGAAGGTCGGTTTGACCACTCGAACCGGGTACCACTTGCCGCGGATTTCCACTTCGGCCCGATCGGCGGTGGCCGTCGGTACGCGCGCCAGGGCAATGGATTTGCTCAGCGTAGGAGAGAAACTACCACTGGTGATCTCTCCTTCGCCAACATTGGCGATACGAACCACTTGGTGAGCGCGCAAAACCCCACGCTCCTCCAGTACCAGCCCGACCAATTTGTACTGCACACCCGCCGCCAGCTCTGCTTGCAGCGCGCTGCGACCAATGAAGTTGCGACCGGCAGGTTCCCAGGCAATGCTCCAGGCCATGTTAGCCGCCAAGGGCGAAACATCCTGGTGGATATCCTGACCATACAGGTTCATGCCGGCTTCCAGGCGCAGGGTATCGCGGGCGCCAAGACCAATGGGTGAAATACCCGCGCCGACCAGGTCGTTGAAAAAGCCTGGCGCCTGATCGGCAGGCAGGACTATTTCCAGGCCGTCTTCACCGGTATAGCCGGTACGGGCGATAAACCAGTCACCGTCGGCCTGGCCTTCAAAGGGCTTGAGTTGATGAATCAGGTTGCTGCGCGACTGGGTGACCAGTTCGGCGATTTTCTGCCGGGCATGGGGACCCTGAATGGCGAGCATGGCCAACTCGGGCCGCTCCTGCAGTTGCACCGAATAGTTGCCCAGTTGCGCCTGCATCCAGGCCATGTCCTGGTCGCGGGTGGCTGCGTTGACCACCAACCGGTAACCGGCTTCGGTGCGGTAGACGATCATGTCGTCCACCACGCCGCCCTGCTCATTGAGCATGGCGCTGTAGAGCGCACGGCCGCAGCCATGCAAACGATCGACATCATTGGCCAGCAGGTGCTGGAGCCATTCCTTGGCCTGAGGGCCGGTGACATCGATCACGGTCATATGAGATACATCGAACACCCCGCAGTCGCGTCGCACCTGATGGTGTTCTTCAACTTGCGAGCCGTAGTGCAGAGGCATATCCCAACCGCCAAAATCGACCATTTTCGCGCCGAGGGCGAGATGCAGGTCATACAGAGGCGTACGCTGTCCCATGGGTTTCTCCTTCCGGGCTTGGCGAAGGTGCGCGGAGCTGCTGTTTGCGCTGAACACCTTGAATTACAAGGCCTGCAGCCACGCCCAGCGACTCGCTCCGAAAGACGAAGCGCACCGAATGCCGCGCATTGTAGCCGCAAGCCGTAGGACTGGCACCTAACCGATTTGCCGCGCAGAGCGTCGGATCAAGCCGATGACCGGCAGCAGCCCCACCAGCACAAGGGTCAGCGCCGGCAACGAGGCTCGCGCCCATTCGCCTTCACTGGTCATTTCAAAGATGCGAACCGCCAGGGTGTCCCAGCCAAATGGGCGCATCAGCAAGGTTGCGGGCATTTCCTTGAGCACATCGACGAACACCAGCAACGCCGCGCTCAACGTGCCCGGCAGCAATAACGGCAGATACACTTTGCAAAACAGTCGTGGCCCGCTCACCCCGAGACTGCGTGCCGCTTCGGGCAACGACGGGCGGATTCGCGCCAGGCTGTTTTCCAACGGCCCGTAGGCCACCGCCAGAAAGCGCACCAGATAGGCCAGCACCAGTGCCGACAGGCTGCCAAGCAGCAAGGGTTTGCCCGCGCCGCCGAGCCACCCCGAGAGCGGTACCACCAGCTCTCGGTCCAAGTAGCTGAATGCCAACATGATCGACACCGCCAGCACCGAACCCGGCAAGGCATAGCCGACGTTAGCCAGGCTGATACCAGAGCGAATCGCCCGTGTCGGCGCCAGCCGGTTGGCGAAGGCGAGTATCAACGCCACGCTGACCGTGATCAGCGCCGCGATACCGCCTAAGTAAAGGGTGTGAACGATCAGGCCGGTGTAGCGCTCATCCAGGTCGAAGCGGCCGCGCTGCCAGAACCAGGCGACCAGTTGCAGCATGGGGATGACAAAGGCGCAGGCGAACACCAACCCGCACCACGTGCTGGCCGCTGCCGCCTTGAACCCTCGCAAGTGATACAACGCCTGGCCCCGTGGCCGCTCGTTGCTTGGGCGGCTGGCACCGCGGGCTCGCCGTTCGCCGTACAGCACCAGCATCACCACCAGCAGCAACAGGCTGGCCAGTTGGGCAGCGCTGGAAAGGCTGAAAAAGCCGTACCAGGTCTTGTAGATGGCGGTGGTGAAGGTGTCGAAATTGAACACCGAGACCGCGCCGAAATCCGCCAGGGTTTCCATCAAGGCCAGGGCCACGCCGGCACCAATCGCCGGCCGTGCCATGGGCAGCGCGACGCGCCAGAACGCTTGCCAGGGCGATTGCCCGAGCACACGTGCCGCCTCCATCAGCCCTTTGCCCTGGGCAAGAAACGCCGTGCGCGCCAACAGGTAGACGTAGGGGTAGAACACCAGCACCAACACGATAATTACGCCGCTGGTGGAGCGCACGCGCGGCAGCCGCAGGCCGGTGCCGAACCATTCACGCAGCAGGCTTTGCACCGGACCAGCGAAATCCAGCAGGCCGACAAACACAAAGGCCAGTACGTAGGCGGGAATGGCAAAAGGCAGCATCAAGGCCCAATCGAGCCAGCGCCGCCCAGGAAACTCGCAGAGGCTGGTCAACCAGGCCAGGCTCACGCCCAGCAGGGTCACACCCACACCGACGCCCAGCACCAAAGTAAGGGTATTGCCCATCAGGCGCGGCATCTGGGTGTCCCACAGGTGCGACCAGATTTGCGCATCAATGCTTTGCCAGGACAGCAACAGCACACTCAGCGGCAACAGCACCAGGGCGGCGACGCTGAAGACCGGCAGGTACCAGCGGCGTTGGGC
>NZ_VBVZ01000021.1 GCF_005863185.1 Pseudomonas edaphica | reverse complement strand
AGCTATCTGGGCAACGGGGCGCATTAAACGGGTTTTTCAGGGGGTCGTCAAGCAAGTTTTCAAAAAATATTTAATTATTACCGTCGCTTACGTGCCGACCCCGGTTTTTGATCAATTATTGAGCAGGCGGCACGTAACCGTCGGCCTTGGCGTAATCCTCGCCGGAAAAGAACTTGTCCATTTCGCCCGCCAGGTATTTGCGATCTTCGCCGTTCATCATGTTCAGGCGTTTTTCGTTGATCAGCAGGGTCTGGTGTTTCAGCCAGTCACCCCAGGCTTGGGCAGAGATATGCTCGAAAATGTCCTGGCCCTTGGCACCTGGGTACGGAGGGCGTTCCAGGCCTGGCAGTTCTTCTTTGTACTTGCGGCACATTACGGTGCGGGTCATGACGAAACTCCTGCGTTCAATACGTCGGCCGCGCGCTTCAGCAGTTTTTTCACCGGGGCGGCAAGGCCCAGGCGCGGCGGGGTGGCGAGGTTATACCAGAGCCAGTCGGCCTCGGCCACGTGATGGGCGGATTCCTCGACCTGCACCAGCCAGGGTTCGATGGCCAGTTGGAAGTGGCTGAAGGTGTGGATCAGCCCCGGCAGCGCCTGTTGCTCGCCCAGTGCCAGCGCGTGCTGGTTGGCGAGGTGTTCCAGGTCTTGCAGGTCATCGAGTTCCGGCAAGCTCCACAAGCCGCCCCACAGGCCCGTGGACGGGCGACGGTAAAGCAGGATCGCGCCCTCGGCGTTGGCCAGCAGTGGCATCAGCGTGCGCTTTTGCGGGATGGTCTTGCGCGGCTTGGGGATCGGGTAACGCGTCTCCAGGCCGAGCATGTGGGCTTCGCAGCCTTTTTCCAGCGGGCACAGCAGGCAGCTTGGCTTGCTGCGCGTGCAGAGCGTGGCGCCCATGTCCATCATTGCCTGGGTGTAGGCGTTGACGCGGTCGTGGGGCGTAAAGCGCTCAGCGGTGGCCCAGAGCTGTTTCGCGACCTTGGGTTCGCCTGGGTAGCCCTCTTGCGCAGTAAAACGCGCCAGCACGCGTTTGACGTTGCCGTCGAGGATCGGCGCGCGCAGGCCCATGCTCAAACTGGCGATGGCGCCGGCAGTGGACAGGCCAATGCCAGGCAGCTCAGTGAGTTTTTCCACATCCTTGGGAAATTCGCCGCCGTATTCAGCAACGACAATCTTGGCGGTCTTCTGCAGGTTACGTGCACGGGTGTAGTAACCCAGGCCGGTCCACAGGTGCAGCACTTCATCTTCCGGCGCGGCGGCCAGGGCTTCGACCGTCGGCAAGGAAGCCATGAACCGGTCGAAGTAATTGAGCACGGTGCTCACCTGGGTCTGTTGCAACATGATCTCCGAGACCCACACCCGGTAAGGCGTGATGCCCTGTTGCCAGGGCAGGTCATGGCGACCGTGGCGGTCGTACCAATCCAGCACCGCCTGTGAAAACTGCTCGTTTCTCATCGTTTGAACAGGCCTTTAAGGGCGTCTTTAAGCTGCGGATTAACCTTGTCGAGCTTCTCTTCGATTTTGTCGCTGAGCTTGTTGCCGGCGGCTTTGATGGCGACCTGAGTCAAGCCGTCCTTGTCCAGGCGGCAGGCCTTGGCGCCCAGCTCCAGCGGGCCACGGCAGCGCAGCGGCACTTCGATGTTCTGGAAGTTGGCGCCGACCTGGCAGGCCGGGTCCGGTACATCGCGCTGGTCGCCTTCGACGATGATGCCAACGCGGTAGTCCATGCCCAGCACACGCAGGTCGACGTCGCCGTTGCCGTTGACCGCCAGGCCCGGAATACGCACTTTGAGGTCCGGGTTGCTCGCCACCCCGTTACGCAAGTTAAGCGTGCCGCGCAGTTCCTGGAACGGCGTGTCCTTGCCCTGCGGCGTGGTGCTCAGGGTCTTGCGGTTGAGTAAGGCAATGCCGGTACACAGCTGCTGTTCAATGTTGGCGTTGAGCAGCGCGCCGTTATTGATCACAAAGCTGGCGGTACCGTTAAGGCTGTCGATCAGCGCTTTTTGGCTGTTGCCACGGCCGGTTAGGTTGCTGTCGAGAGTAACCTGGCCTTTGACCGGTGGGTTTTGCCCCTGGGCTTGCAGGATGCGTTCAACCGGCACTTGCTTGATGTGGGTTTGCAGCGCCAGCAGCGGGATGTCCTGGCGCACATCGAGTGTGCCGTTGGCCTGGAAGGTGCCGTTGTAGAGGCCGCCGCTCAAGGTGTCGAGCTTGAGCTGGCCATCGGCGCCGGAGGCTTTGAGCGCTGCATTCTGGATCGGCAGCTTGCTCAGGGTCAGTTGCCCAAAAGCCAGGTCGGCGTTGACGTCCAGGGTGCGCAGGCGGGTCAGTGGCAGCAGCTTGTCGGTGCTCCACGCGCCTTTGGTCGGGGCTTCCGGCAGTGGTGTGGTGCCACCGGCGGCCATGGCGCCAGCTTCGCTGTTCTGCACTTCGGCCTGGCGGGCAGCGGTTGCACCTTTGGCCGATTCGGACTTGGCCGGCAGGTAGTTGTCGGCGTTGAAGGTGTCGCCCTTGAGCTGCACGCGCAAGGCCTGCTTGGCGAAGTCATCCACGGCGATGCGACCGGTAAAGGTGCTGCCGTCGAGTTTCAGGTTCAGGTCTTCCAGCGCCACGCTGGTCGGGGTGCCCTTGAGGCGGCTGACCAGCTCGACCTTGCTCAGGCTGCCGTCAGCCATGGGCGGCAGCGGGTGGCCGATGCTGTCGAGGAACTTGGCCAGGTCAAACTGGGCAATCGACAACGCGCCGCTGACTTGCGGGGATTTGTTCAGGTCATTGACCTTCAGTTCGCCCAAGGCGCGCAGTTGGTTGGCGGAGAGCTTGAGGTTGGTCCACTCGGCGATGTTGGCCGCCAGGTCCACCAGCAATTGGCCCTGGGTGGAGAAGGTCACGGTCTTGCCTTGCAGCGGCTCGCCGGTGGCTTCGCCGCTGAGTTTCATGTCTTCGAACTGGTAGCGCTGCAGGGCACGCTGGATGCGCAGGTTGCCGCTCAGTTCGGTTTTGACGCGCATCAGCGGCTGGTTGCTGCCCAGGAATGCAGTGAGTTTGAGTGGAATACTCGCGCCTTCGTGCACGGCGCCGGCGCTCAACTGGATGCTTTCGGCACTGAACTGTTTGCCGGTTTGTTCATCGTTGTATTCAACGCGGGCGTTGTTGATGGTCAGGCTGTCGATGTCCAGGCGGATCGGCTTGGGTGGCTTCTCCGGTTCGGGTTCGGCAGGGGCTTGTGCTGGGGCAGGGGCGCTGGCGATGTCGGCC
Organism: Pseudomonas edaphica; assembly: GCF_005863185.1. Lineage (GTDB taxonomy): Bacteria > Pseudomonadota > Gammaproteobacteria > Pseudomonadales > Pseudomonadaceae > Aquipseudomonas > Aquipseudomonas edaphica. Next base: position 19,526 of record NZ_VBVZ01000021.1, on the reverse strand, counting down.
GCGTCGGGCACATTCTTGCCGATGTCTTCCCAGTTGCCGTGGCCTTGCTTGTCACGGTTAAGGCGCAGGTTGAGGCCTTCGACACGCACATCGCTCATCTGCACTTCGCGGCGCAGCAGTGGCAGCACGCGCACCGACAGGCCGAGCATTTGCAAGTCGGCGAACGGTTGGGTCGGGGTGGTCAGGGTTGCCACGCTGGCTTCGTGCAACTCAAGGCCCAGCCAGGGGAACAGGCTCCAGCCAATATCGCCATTGAGCGTCAGCTCGATGTGGGCCTTGTCGCGGGCAATCTGGCGAATCTCGTCTTTGTAGTCGTTGGGATCGAAGAGGTGGGTCAGGGCAAAGCCCAGGGCCACAATGATCAGCAACAGCCCGAGGAGTACCAGACCCAGGATTTTGCCGAACGCTTTCATGGGCGAGTCCTTGTATGTCGATTTCAAAATTTAGCCGCAGAGTATAACGCCCGAAGGCCTGCGTCAGTTCACGCATCGTTACATTGTATCCAGGGACGGCAAAATAGGATTTTGCCGTCAGGCAGATCAGGTTGAGTGAAAAAGGTGATGTCAGTTTGGTTTTTCTGTCATCCACTGGTGCTAATCTTCGCGGGTTCGTCTGTCGTCTGCGACACAGCGTCGCGCTTAAAAGGAGCTTTACTCAACAACAACGGCCAACGCTCTGCGTGCAAGGTCGAGGGAGAGAGCGCCTGACGGACACATACTAATAACTGGGGGAAACACCAATGAGCACTAGCACTGCGGCCGGTAGTACTGCCGCGCAGCCCGCGTTCCTGTCCAAGGAGCGCATTATCGCCAAGCCCGGCTTCAACCGCTGGCTGGTTCCGCCGGCCGCCCTGGCCATCCACCTCTGCATCGGCATGGCCTACGGGTTCTCGGTGTTTTGGCTGCCGCTGTCCAAGGCTCTGGGTATCACCGCGCCGGTCGCCTGCGCGCCGGACATGAGCTTTATCGCGCAAGTCTTCTCGTCCCAGTGCGACTGGCCCATCTCCATGCTGGGCTGGATCTACACCCTGTTCTTCATCTTCCTGGGTTGCTCGGCAGCCATCTGGGGCGGCTGGCTGGAACATGCCGGGCCACGTAAGGCGGGCGTTGTATCGGCGTTGTGCTGGTGCGGCGGCCTGTTGATCTCGGCGCTGGGGATTTATACCCACCAGATCTGGCTGATGTGGATCGGCTCCGGTGTGATCGGTGGTATTGGCCTGGGCCTGGGTTATATCTCGCCTGTATCGACCCTGATCAAGTGGTTCCCGGACAAGCGCGGCATGGCCACTGGCATGGCGATCATGGGCTTCGGCGGTGGCGCAATGGTGGGTGCACCGTTGGCCGCAGCGCTGATGGGCCACTTCGCCTCGCCAACCAGCGTGGGCGTGTGGCAGAGCTTTGTAGTCATGGCCGTGATTTATTTCGTGTTCATGATCGGTGGCGCACTGTCCTACCGCGTTCCGCCGACCGGCTGGAAGCCTGAGGGCTGGACCGCGCCGGCGAAAAAAGCCAGCAACGCGATGATCACCCACCGTCACGTGCACGTGAACGTGGCGTGGAAAACCCCGCAATTCCGTCTGGTATGGCTGGTGCTGTGCCTGAACGTGTCCGCCGGTATCGGCATCCTCGGCATGGCTTCGCCGCTGCTGCAGGAAGTGTTCGGTGGCAAGTTACTGGGTGTGGATGTGCCGTTCGGTCAACTGGACGCGGGCCAGTTGGCCTCTATTGCGGCCATCGCTGCAGGTTTCACCGGTCTGTTGAGCCTGTTCAACATCGGTGGCCGGTTCTTCTGGGCGTCGTTCTCCGACTACCTGGGCCGTAAAAACACCTACTTCGTGTTCTTCGCCCTGGGCTTTGCCCTGTACGCGTTGATCCCGAACCTGGGGCATCTGGGCAACGTGGCGCTGTTTGTGGCGGCGTTCTGCATCATCCTGTCGATGTACGGCGGCGGTTTTGCGACTGTGCCTGCGTACCTGGCCGACCTGTTCGGCACCCAAATGGTCGGCGCGATCCACGGTCGCCTGTTGACCGCATGGGCGGCGGCCGGCGTGCTGGGCCCGGTGTTGGTGAACTACCTTCGCGAATACCAACTGAGCATCGGCGTTCCGCGCGCTGCGGCTTACGACATCACCTTGTACATCCTTGCAGGCCTGCTGGTGCTGGGTTTCCTCTGCAACCTGCTGGTGCGCCCGGTGGCCGACAAGTACTTCATGACCGACGCTGAACTGGCTGCCGAGCAGGCGCTGGGCCATGACAAAGGCGCCGATGCCAGCACTTCGCTGGAGTGGAAAGCGGCCCCTGGTACTGTGCCGATGGCTGTTGCCGCCTGGCTGGTGGTAGGTATTCCGTTGGCGTGGGGTGTGTGGGTGACCCTGCAGAAGACGGCGGTGTTGTTCCACTGATGCCGCTGTAGTCGGGCGAGCGCGGCTCCCACACAAGCCAGCTCCCACACTGGATCTCTACTCGTTTCAAGACAGCGGCGGGGCGCACCATCCTGGAGCGCCTGCTTGTATGCACATGTCTATCCCCGACACTCCATCAGTCTTATCCCCTTCGATGTTTCTGTTTAGCGCCCGCGCCCCTATAATGGCTGCCTTTTTCGCCCAATGATTTTGCGGAGCTGGTGATGGCCGAACGTAAGGTATCCGTCGAGCGCGACACTCTGGAAACCCAGATCAAAGCCTCGATCAACCTGGATGGCACCGGAAAGGCCCGATTTGATATCGGTGTACCTTTTCTTGAGCACATGCTGGACCAGATCGCCCGTCATGGGCTGATCGACCTGGATATCGTCAGCAAGGGCGACCTGCATATCGACGACCACCACACGGTGGAAGACGTAGGCATCACCCTCGGCCAGGCATTTGCCAAGGCCATCGGCGACAAAAAAGGTATCCGTCGCTACGGCCACGCTTATGTCCCGCTGGACGAAGCGCTGTCGCGTGTGGTCATCGACTTCTCCGGCCGCCCAGGCCTGCAGATGCATGTGCCGTACACCCGCGCTACCGTGGGCGGCTTCGATGTCGACCTGTTCCAGGAATTCTTCCAGGGCTTCGTCAACCACGCACTCGTCAGCCTGCACATCGACAACCTGCGCGGCACCAACACCCACCACCAGATCGAAACCGTGTTCAAGGCATTCGGCCGCGCACTGCGCATGGCCGTAGAGCTGGATGACCGCATGGCCGGGCAAATGCCGTCGACCAAGGGCGTTCTGTAATGCAGACGGTCGCGGTTATCGATTACGGCATGGGTAACCTGCACTCGGTGGCCAAGGCGCTCGAGCACGTGGGCGCCGGCAAGGTGCTGATCACCAGCGACGCCAATGTGATTCGCGAAGCCGACCGCGTGGTGTTCCCCGGCGTCGGCGCGATTCGCGATTGCATGGCCGAGATCCGCCGCCTGGGCTTTGACAGCCTGGTGCGCGAAGTCAGCCAGGACCGCCCGTTCCTCGGCATCTGCGTGGGCATGCAAGCCTTGCTCGACAGCAGTGAAGAGAACGGCGGCGTCGACTGCATCGGCCTGTTCCCCGGCCAGGTGAAGTTCTTTGGCAAAGACCTGCACGAAGACGGCGCGCACTTGAAAGTGCCCCATATGGGCTGGAACGAAGTCAGCCAGACCGTCGATCACCCGCTGTGGCACGACATTCCGGACCTGGCGCGTTTCTACTTTGTGCACAGCTACTACATCAATGCTGGCAACCCGCGCCAAGTGGTGGGTGGCGGGCATTATGGCGTCGACTTCGCCGCAGCGCTGGCCGACGGTTCGCGCTTTGCCGTGCAGTTCCATCCGGAGAAGAGCCATACCCATGGCCTGCAATTGCTGCAGAACTTCGCCGCGTGGGATGGTCGCTGGTAATGGCCAAGAAGCCGAAGCCGCCGATCTTGAACCTCGCGCCCGAACAGGAGCGTGAGGCGACCGACAAGATCAAGCGTTTCATGGAGGACCGCTTCGAACTCAAGTTGGGCTCGTTCGAGGTTGCCGAGATTCTTGAGCTGTTCACCACCGAAGTGGCGCCGCACTATTACAACAGGGCGATTTTCGACACGCAGACGCTCCTTAAAGAAAGGTTCGAAAGCATCGAAAGCGACCTGTGGTCGCTTGAGAAACCCTGATTTCCCAAGCATTGCTGAATATCGAATAAGGTTTGCCAGATGCTGATTATCCCCGCTATCGATCTCAAGGACGGCGCTTGTGTACGCCTGCGCCAAGGCCGCATGGAAGACTCCACCGTGTTCTCCGATGACCCGGTGAGCATGGCTGCCAAATGGGTAGAAGGGGGCTGCCGTCGTCTGCATCTGGTGGACTTGAACGGCGCCTTCGAAGGCCAGCCAGTCAATGGCGAAGTGGTTACCGCCATCGCCAAGCGCTACCCGAACCTGCCGATCCAGATCGGCGGCGGCATTCGCTCCCTGGAAACCATCGAGCACTACGTCAAGGCTGGCGTGAGCTACGTGATCATCGGCACCAAGGCCGTGAAAGACCCGGCCTTTGTCGCCGAAGCCTGCCGCGCGTTTCCGGGCAAAGTCATTGTGGGCCTGGACGCCAAAGACGGTTTCGTCGCCACCGACGGCTGGGCTGAAATCAGCACCGTGCAGGTCATCGACCTGGCCAAGCAGTTCGAAGCCGACGGCGTGTCCGCCATTGTTTATACCGACATCGCCAAAGACGGCATGATGCAGGGCTGCAACGTGCCGTTCACCGCTGCGCTGGCCGCTGCAACCAGGATCCCGGTGATCGCCTCCGGTGGTATTCACAACCTGGGCGACATCAAGTCGCTGCTGGACGCCAAGGCGCCCGGCATCATCGGCGCCATCACTGGTCGCGCGATCTACGAAGGTACTTTGGACGTCGCCGAAGCCCAGGCTTACTGCGACGCCTACAACGGCTGAGGACTGACCATGGCGCTGGCCAAACGCATCATCCCTTGCCTGGACGTCGACAACGGTCGCGTGGTCAAGGGCGTCAAGTTCGAGAACATCCGCGATGCCGGTGACCCGGTGGAAATCGCCCGTCGCTACGATGAGCAAGGTGCCGACGAGATTACCTTTCTCGACATCACCGCCAGCGTCGACGGCCGCGACACCACCCTGCATACCGTCGAGCGCATGGCCAGCCAGGTGTTTATCCCGCTGACCGTGGGCGGTGGCGTGCGCACCGTGCAAGACATCCGCAACCTGCTCAACGCCGGTGCGGACAAGGTCTCGATCAACACCGCCGCCGTGTTCAACCCGGAGTTCGTCGGCGAAGCCGCGCAGCACTTCGGCTCGCAATGCATCGTGGTCGCCATCGACGCCAAGAAAGTCTCCGGGCCGGGCGAAACCCCGCGCTGGGAGATCTTCACCCACGGCGGTCGCAAGCCGACCGGCCTGGACGCGGTGGAATGGGCGATGAAGATGGAAGCCCTGGGCGCCGGTGAAATCCTGCTGACCAGCATGGACCAGGACGGCATGAAAAACGGTTTCGACCTGGGCGTGACCCGCGCCATCAGCGATGCGCTGGGCATTCCGGTGATCGCCTCCGGCGGCGTTGGCAACCTGCAGCACCTGGCCGACGGCGTGATCGAAGGCCACGCCAGTGCGGTGCTGGCGGCGAGCATTTTCCACTTTGGCGAATACACCGTGCCTGAGGCCAAAGCCTATATGGCCGCGCGCGGTATCGTCGTTCGCTAAACGCTGCTGGACACCCTGGCAGGCGCGGGGCACTCTCTGCGCTTGCCATGGATTCCGGTAGCCTTCATGTTCAAGACCCTTCTGCTTGCTCTCGCCAGTACGTCCATTCTGTTGACGGGCTCGGCTCACGCCGAAGAACCGTCTGACGCCTCCCTGGTGTTGCTGACGGAAAACTTCCCGCCTTACAACATGGCGAAAAACGGCAAGAACTTCGCCAAGGAAGAAAACATCGAGGGCATCGCCGTCGATATCGTGCGCGAGACGTTCAAGCGAGCCGGCATTTCCTACAACCTGACTTTGCGTTTTCCTTGGGAGCGCATCTACAAACTCGCCCTGGAAAAGCCCGGCTACGGTGTCTTTGTGATGGCGCGCCTGCCAGACCGCGAAGCCCTGTTCAAATGGGTCGGCCCCATCGGCCCGGATGACTGGGTGATGCTGGCCAAGGCCGACAGCAAGATTGAGCTGACAGACCTTGAACAGGCTCGTCGATACAAGGTCGGCGCCTACAAAGGTGACGCCATTGCCGAGACCCTGGAAAAGCAGGGCCTTAAGCCCATCGTTGCGCTGCGTGATCAGGACAATGCGCAAAAGCTGGTGGATGGCCAGATCGACCTGTGGGCCACCGGCGATCCGGCGGGCCGTTATCTGGCTCGCCAGGTGGGGGTGACCCAACTGAAAACCGTGCTGCGCTTCAACAGTGCCCAGTTGTACCTGGCGCTGAACAAAGACGTGCCGGATGAGGTGGTGGCCAAGCTTCAGGCGGCACTCGAGCAGTTACGGGGTGAGGGTGGTGTCGATCAGATCATGGCCCGTTACCTCTAGTTCGGGCTCTGCTTGAGGTGACTCATCAGGCAGCACCTCTGCGTTTGGAGACTCGCTCATGTACACGTGGTCACCATTGGTATAGCTGGCGGTGCTTGAAACCTGACTGCCGTCTTGTCGCAGCAGGCGGTATTCGCTTTGGACAAGGTACGCCGCAACGGCTTTTTTCGGCGGAACATAAGTGATGATTTCCAGCGACGAAGCCTGGTCCCAGCCTTTCGCCGAGCGCTGCGTGTGTGTGAAGTCGCGATCCAGGTGCGCCGAAAAACTCAATTCGAAGACGTGTTCGCCCACCGGCCACTCTTTGCCCAGACCGATACTGGTGTTGGCCGCCAGTGCCTTGGCAGTCCCGCTTACTTCACCTTTCGCGGCCGTCCACATGAATGGCTGACTGGTAGCTTCGGTGTTGTGCCCAAAGCCGACACACAGGTGGCGGTCCGTGCGCTCCAGGCGGTAGGTGGGCGATGCCTGAAACTGTTCGATCACGGCCAACTCCGGGTCTTTGACACAGAACCATGGCAGCTCACACACCTGAGGCGTGTGGACGGATTCATCATTGCCCGGGCTTTCGTACCCGCTGAGCGCGGGCGGTGGCGGCAGGTCGTGCAGTTGCGCTGTCAATGTCAGGCGCAGTGAATAGGCCTCAAGGCTTGGCTTGGCATAGTCGCCATGGCCTATGAAGGTGCCGGGGGCGAGGTATATTTCGCCGGCGGGTGCATCGGGAGGTGTCACCGACCAGAGGCTTAAGTCGTTGGTGGCGCCGCTGCCTTTATCGTCCCAGATCAATTCGCCCGTTTGAGCGGCCATCACCAGGTCTTTTCGCACGCACCGCACGGCATGGCGTGAAGGTTTGTCGTAGTCCACGCCGTACACCAGCCCCATCGCCACATAGCCCTCTGGCGGCAGCGGGCGCCAGATAGATGCATTGCTCAGCGCTCCGGTGCCTTCATCCTGCCACACCAATTGATAATCGACGGGCGCACGCAGGGCCGTGCCGTCGACGTTGTTCGCGTCGCTGACGACGGCGACAACGTTGCCGTGGTTGATATTGCGATAGTGGTCGACCGCAATATCACCCAAGGTAAAAAACGGTCTCAGTGCATCGGAGGCGGTGCTCGGCCGCCAGAGGCCGACGGCTTTGTGCGCGCCCGACCCCTTGTCGTTCCACAGCGGCAGAAACTCGCTGGTAAAGCTGATGAGCAGGTCATTGAATTGCAGAGGCTTCATGGAGGGCTCTCCAGTTGATGGGAGCATCAACTATCGAGCAGTGCACTCGGCGCCGAGCGGTAACTATCTACGCGCGGGAAGATACGTCCCGTTTTTACCGTGTGCAGCCATGGCTAGGTTGCTGCGCACGCTGATCATCAACTTGATATCAATCCAGTCGATGCCCTGGGCCTTGAGCTTGGGCAACTCACGCTCCAGTACCGCCAGCGTTTGCGGGTAAGGGTGGCCGATCATCACCACCGAGCCCTGCTTGTGCGCCAGCTTGATCGCGGTTTGCAGTTGTGTGGCAATCGCCGCTTCGGTGCGTTCGTCATCCAGGAAAACATCCCGCGACACATGCGCCAGCCCGATCTTCTGCGCCTCGGCGGCGGCGACGGTCTGTGCGCTGGTGCGGCTGTCGACAAAGAACTTGTTGCGCCGTTGCAGCTCAGCCATCAGCCACGCCATCGCCGCTGGCTGGGCGGTCATGCGGCTGCCCATATGGTTGTTGATGCCGGCGGTATAGGGCACAACCTTGAAGGCGGCGTCCAGGCGTTTGCCGAGTTCTTCGATAGGCAAGTCGGGGTGCCAGGCGAACGGGCCGGTGGCCGGGTCCATAGGCATATGCAGGATCACGATCTTGCCGGCCTTGTGCGCCTCACGGGCAAATTCGGCGGCGTGGGGCGTGTCGGGCATGATCGCCGTGGTCACCGGCCCAGGCAGGGCCAGCACACGACGGTCCCTGGGCAGGTTTTGTCCCAGGTCGTCGATGATAAGGGTCAGGTAGGCTTTTTGCGGCTCGCCTGCAGGGGTCGCATGGGCGACGCCTGCCAGGCTGCACAGCACAGCGATGATCAGGGCAAAACGCATATCAACGGCTGCGCGTAATGCTCAGGCCTTTAAGCAGGCTCAGCGCCTGGGCCAGTTGATAGTCGTCGTCCTGCGGCATCGGCTTGGCTTTGCTGCCGCTGCCGGTCGGCTGGTCGGCGCCGCCGTTGCCATTGCCCAAGTGACCTTGAAGGTCGGCCTCTTTGTAGTACTCGCTGTCGACCTCGTTGGTGATCTTGGCCCTGCGCACCTCGATGTCCGGCACGATGCCCTGGGCCTGGATCGAGCGACCGTTCGGCGTGTAGTACAGCGCCGTAGTGATCTTCAGGGCGCGGTCGTTGTTCAGCGGCAATACGGTTTGCACCGAGCCTTTGCCGAAGCTGGTGGTGCCCATCAGCACGCCGCGTTTCTGGTCTTGCAGGGCACCGGCGACGATTTCCGACGCCGAAGCGCTGCCGCCGTTGATCAGCACGGCCAGTGGCACGCCTTCGCTCAGGTCGTTGCCGGTGGCCGAGAAGCGCAACTCGGAGTTGGCGATACGGCCTTTGGTGTAAACAATCAGGCCTTTGGTGATGAAGTGGTCGACCACTTCAACCGCCGACTGCAGCACGCCGCCTGGGTTGTTACGCAGGTCGAGCACGATGCCGTTGAGTTTCTTGCCGTTGTCTTTGCGCAGTTTGGCCAGGGCCTTGGCCACTTCGTCGCCGGTCTTGACCTGGAACTGGGTGATACGGATGTAACCGTAGCCCGACTCCAGCAGCTGGCTCTTCACGCTCTTGACCGTGATGGTCGCGCGGGCCAGGGTCACGTCAAACGGGTTGCCGCCGTCGCGTACCAGGGTCAGGGTGATTTTCTGGCCGAGCTTGCCGCGCATCTTGTCGACGGCTTCGGTCATGGTCTGGCCACGGGTTGGTTGGCCGTTGATCTTCACGATCAAGTCGCCGGCCTGAATGCCCGCCTTGGACGCAGGCGTGTCATCGATCGGCGAGACCACTTTGATCTGGCCATCTTCGGAGCCGACTTCGATGCCCAGGCCGCCGAATTCACCGCTGGTGCTTTCCTGCAGCTCGGCAAAGTCTTCCGGCCCCAGGTAGGCGGAGTGCGGGTCGAGGTTGCTGAGCATGCCCTTGATGGCATTTTCCAGCAGGGTCTTGTCGTCTACGGGTTCGACATAGGCTGCCTTGATCCGGTCCATGACCTCGGCAAAGGTACGCAGCTCGTCCAGCGGCAGCGGCGCCTTGGTGGTCGCTGCGGTGGCGGCGGGTGCCGATGCAGCCTGGTCGGCAAAAGCCAGCGGCGCGCCGATCACCAGGGCGATCGTCAGGGCCAGCGAAGTGAGGCGGGACAAATGCAGCATGTCGAACGAACTCCTAATGTAGGTGCAGCCCTATCCTTGGGAACGGCACCATTGTGCAGGGTCGCTCGGGCGGCCCTGCTGACGAATAGCGAAGTACAGCGCCGGGGTGTCCTGGCCACCACTGTTACCGACAGTGGAGATGGATTCACCGGCTTTTACAACATCACCTGCCGACTTGAGTAATGTCTGATTGTGGCCGTAAAGGCTCAAATAGCCATTGCCGTGGTCAAGAATCACCAACAAACCGGCCCCGCGCAGCCAATCGGCAAACACCACACGGCCACCGTGAACGGCGTGGACCTGGCTGCCGGCGGCGGCGCTGATCATCACCCCATCCCACTTGGCGCGGGTGTCATCGCCACGGGTTTCACCAAAGCGTGCCAGCAGTCGACCATCAACGGGCCATGGAAGTTTGCCGCGGGCTGAAGCAAAAGGGCCGCCGAAGTTCTCGCCGGAGCTGGAAACCAGCAGCCCGGGCGCTGCACGCGCCGGTTTACGCGGCGCTGGCGCATCAGTGGTAGCGGCCAGCTCGGCTTCACGCTGGCGCTTTTTTTCTGCTTCCTGCTGGGCAATCAGCGCTTTTTGCCGCGCTTCTTCAGCCTCACGTGCCTGGCGAGCCAGGGTTTCCTCGATGGTTTTGAGCACTTTGCCCAAGTCGGCCTGGTCTTGTTCGCGGGCCTGCAGCTTGGCGTCGCGGGCCTTCACGTCATTGTTGAGCTTGGCCAGGGCTTGCTGGCGCTCCTTGCGCACCTTGTCCAACTGGTCGCGCTGAGTGTCGAGGGCGGTTTTCTGATCCATCAGTTGCGACTGCTGGTCGGCGATTTCCTGCTCGACATTGGCCAACTGGCGCAGGGTTTCATTAAAACCCTTTAATTGTGCCAGGCGCGCCTTGCTCAGGTAGTCGTAGTAAGTGAGGGTGCGCGCGAATTTCTCCGGGTTCTGCTGGTTGAGCAGCAGCTTGAGGTATTCCTGGCGGCCACTCTGGTAGGCGGCGCGGGCCTGGATCGCGATCAGGCGTTGCTGTTCAACGCGTGCGCTCTGGAGTTTTTTTTTCTCAGCGTCGAGTCGCTCCAGTTCCGACTCGCTCTTCTTTAATTCTTTTTGTAGCTCCTGGACCTGCTTCTCGAGCTTGCCCATCTCGGTTTCCGTGCCGCGCAGGTCTTTCTGCACCCCGGATTTTTCTTCCTGGAGCTTGCCGAGCAGCTTTTTCAGCTCGGTAATGTCCTGACGCGTAGCGTCCAACTGTTGTTGGGTTTGTGCGCGCTCATCGGCAAACGCCGGTTGGAGCAGGCAGACAAGAGCGAGGGAAATCAAGGCGCGAAGCATAGAGGCGGGCGACACCAGGGAAATGGACGGCCTAGTATGCCCGCCAAGCGCCGCAAAAAAAACGCCTCAACGCCATCTGCTTTGAGGCGTTCGTCATAAAAAGCCTTTCAGGGCGATTTAATTGGGCGGTTTGAAGGTTAAACACTATCGAAGAAACGCTTTGAAACGCTCCACCTGCACTGGTTTTTGCTGCTGAGAATAGACTCACGAGCCCTCTAATCAGTCAGTTGGCGCGATCGGCAATGTCCGGTGTTCATGAGTCAAAAGGCCAGCAAACCTGGCTCGATTACGGATTGCCCGACCTGCGTAGCCTTGATCGGGCTCTACGATCTTGCGCACTCGAGGAGGTGTTGGCGGGCAAAGACATTGCCGATGCTGTCGATATCGTAGCTTCAAATCTGGGGATTACCGATTCGACATGCCCTCAGGTTTGTATAGATTCCCCTCTGGGCAGGGTGTTGATCCAGCGCACGACGCTGGGGCACATTGTTGAAAAGCGGCAGGATGCCAGAGAACGATACGTAAAATTCGCGCTGGATACGCTGACAGGGCCTCTGGAAATCTGGCGTGTCGCCTATAGCGACGGCTCGGCTCGGCTGGCGTTCATCGGTGCTTATGAAACCAAGCGACAAATGCTGGTGGTGGTGAATATCCAGGCAGGCAATGTGTTGTGGAATTTCATGCAGACCGATGCCAAGGCGCTGAATAAGCATCGCCATGGGGAGCTGCTTTACAAACGCTACCAACTTTTATAACAGGCAAAGAAAAGGGCAGTTCTCTCGAACTGCCCTAAGTTAGAGCGCTTGATATTCATATACACACCCTCAAGCAGGGGTGTGGAGGTCTCACCCTACGCTGATGTCCAGTCATCAACGGGGTTCCTACGCCAGTTATCGCCGCTGGAGGCAACTGGTTTCGCGCTCACCTTCATTATTGACGGGCTACTCGCTTTGAGCAACCCCCGAACTGTTTCAGACCAGAATCGAAGTACCGGTCATCTCTTTCGGCTTCTCCAACCCCATCAGCTTCAGCATGGTCGGCGCCACGTCCGCCAGCACGCCGCCTTCACGCACTTTCAGGTCGCGCTTGCCGACATAGATGAACGGCACCGGCTCGGTGGTGTGGGCGGTATGGGCTTGCCCGGTGGATTCGTCGGACATCTGCTCGCAGTTGCCGTGGTCGGCGGTGATCAGTGCCTCGCCGCCGACTTTCTCCAGGGCGTCGACGATACGGCCGACGCACAGGTCCAGGCATTCCACGGCTTTTACAGCTGCTTGCAGGTTGCCGCTGTGGCCGACCATGTCGCCGTTGGCGTAGTTGACCACGATCACGTCGTAACGCTGGTTGTCGATGGCATCGACGATTTTGTCGGTGACTTCAGGCGCGCTCATTTCCGGCTGCAGGTCGTAGGTGGCGACTTTGGGCGACGGGATCAGGATGCGTTCTTCGCCCGGGAACGGTTCTTCACGGCCGCCGGAGAAGAAGAAGGTCACGTGGGCGTATTTCTCGGTTTCGGCGATGCGCAGCTGGGTCTTGCCGTTTTTCGCCAGGTAATCGCCCAGCACGTTTTCCAGGCTGCCCGGGGCAAAAGCTGCCGGGGCAGGGATGTTGGCGGCGTATTGGGTGAGCATCACGTAGTCGACCTTCGGCTGGCGGGCGCGCTCGAAGTCTTTGAAACCGGCGTCAACGAATACATGGCTCAGTTCGCGGGCACGGTCGGCGCGGAAGTTCATGAACACTACGGCGTCGCCGTCTTCCACTTTCACCGGCTCGCCGATGGTGGTGGCTTTGACGAACTCATCGCTCTCGCCACGCGCGTAGGCGGCTTCCAGGCCTTCCTGGGCGGTGGCGGCGTTGAATTCGGCCTGGCCGTCGACGATCAGGTTATAAGCCTGGGAGACACGGTCCCAACGGTTGTCGCGGTCCATGGCGAAGTAACGGCCGACCAGGCTGGCGATACGGCCCTTGCCAAGCGCGGCGAAGGTGGCGTCGAGCAGTTCGATGGACGACTGCGCGCTTTTAGGCGGTGTGTCGCGGCCGTCGAGGAAGGCGTGCAGGTAAATCTTGTCGGCGCCGCGCTTGAAGGCCAGCTCGGCCATGGCGACCAAGTGATCCTGGTGGCTGTGAACGCCGCCGTCGGACAACAGGCCCATGAAGTGCACGGCCTTGCCGGCTGCGACTGCTTTATCCACCGCCGCGCAGATCGTCGGGTTCTCGAAGAACTCGCCGTCGCGGATCGATTTGGTCACGCGTGTGAAGTCTTGGTATACCACTCGTCCGGCGCCGAGGTTCATGTGGCCGACTTCCGAGTTGCCCATCTGGCCGTCCGGCAAGCCCACATCCATACCGGAGCCGGAGATCAGGCCGTTGGGTACGGTGGCCGTCAGGCGGTCGAGTACCGGCTTGTTGGCCGAGTACACGGCGTTGTCGTGGTGGCTTTCACTGTGTCCGAAGCCATCGAGAATTATCAGGACCAAAGGTTTAGGCGTGGTAGTCATAGATCCTCTCGCGGCGGTAATAAAGGAAGGCAATCTAAAAGGGAGTAGCAGTTTAAAGCGAAGTTCCGACCACGTCACCGCTTTACGGGGGTTGGCCGCCCCTGACGGCTGTGTATACTTACCGCCATTTTAACGCCCTGGAACCTCCTTGATGGTTGATCACCTGATTGCATTTGCCACTGCCCACTACCTGCTCGCGGGTGCCTTCGTCATCCTGCTGGCGCTGCTGATCGCTCATGAAATGAGCCGCGGTGGCCGCAGCCTGAGCACGTCGGAGCTGACCGCGCTGGTCAACAAGGATGAGGCCGTTGTCGTGGATATTCGCCCGGCCAAGGATTTCGCCGCCGGCCATATCGTCGGCGCCCTGAACATTCCACAGGACAAGCTGATCGCCCGTTTGCCCGAGCTGGAAAAACACAAGGCCAAGACCATTATTCTGGTCGACGCCCAAGGCCAGCACGCCGGCACCCACGCCCGCGAGATGCTCAAAGCCGGTTTCACCGCCGCCAAACTGTCCGGCGGTATTGGCAGCTGGAAGGCCGATAACCTGCCGCTGGTGAAGTGATATGAGCCAGGTTGTCGTTTACTCCAGCGATTGGTGCCCCTACTGCATGCGGGCCAAGGCCCTGCTTGAGAAGAAGGGCATTGCCTTCGAAGAGATCAAGGTCGACGGCAAACCCCAGGTGCGCGCCGAAATGACCAAGAAAGCGGGACGCACGTCCGTGCCGCAGATCTGGATCGGTGACAAGCATGTCGGTGGATGCGATGACCTGTTCGCTCTGGAGCGCGCCGGTAAACTCGATGCGCTGCTGCTCGTCTGACTCCTAAACCCTAAAAGACCCCAAGATCAAGAAGGATCTGCGATGACTGACCAACAGAACACCGAAGCAGCAGAAGCTCAAGGCCCACAGTTTTCGCTGCAGCGGATCTACGTGCGTGACCTGTCGTTCGAAGCGCCGAAAAGCCCGGCGATCTTCCGCCAGGAATGGACCCCAAGCGTTGCGCTGGACCTGAACACCCGTCAAAAGGCTCTGGAAGGCGACTTCCACGAAGTCGTGCTGACCTTGTCCGTGACTGTTAAGAACGGCGAAGAAGTAGCCTTCATCGCTGAAGTGCAACAGGCTGGTATCTTCCTGATCCAGGGCCTGGACGAAGCGTCCATGAGCCACACCCTGGGCGCGTTCTGCCCGAACATCCTGTTCCCGTATGCCCGTGAGACCCTGGACAGCCTGGTCACCCGTGGCTCGTTCCCTGCGCTGATGCTGGCGCCGGTGAACTTCGATGCCCTGTACGCGCAAGAGCTGCAGCGCATGCAACAGGAAGGTTCGTCGACTGTTCAGTAAGTTGACGCGATAAAAAATGTGGGAGCGGGCTTGTGTGGGAGCTGGCTTGCCTTCGATAGCATCACCTCAGTATCACTGATACACCGAGGTGACTGCATCGCAGGCAAGCCAGCTCCCACACAGGTCTGCTCCCACATTTTGTTTATGCGTTACTTGAAGCCGAGCTGGCGCCAGCCTTCGTAAACCGCGACGGCTACAGTGTTGGACAGGTTCAAGCTGCGGCAACCCTCGCGCATCGGCAAACGCAGACGATGGCCATCGGGCAAAGCATCAAGCACCTCCGCCGGCAGGCCACGGCTTTCCGGGCCGAACAGGAAGGCGTCGCCTTCGGCAAAGCTGGCATCATGAAACGGTCGCGAGCCCTTGGTGGTGAACGCGAACAGCCGTGGGTGGCCGAGGCTTTCCAGGCAGCTGGCCAAATCGGCGTGGCGCTTGAGCGTGGCGTACTCGTGGTAGTCCAGCCCGGCGCGGCGCAGGCGTTTGTCGTCCATGTCAAAGCCCAGCGGCTCGATCAAATGCAGGTGGCAGCCACTGTTGGCGCACAGCCTGATAATGTTGCCGGTATTCGGCGGAATTTCTGGTTGAAAAAGGATGACGTGAAACATGCACGGCTCCGAAGGCAAAGATGCGTTGCATTCTACCCCTGAAGACGACCCAAGGCCGAAGCTATTGCCACGGGTGATGGGCTCACTGGCGATTGTTGGCTTGATGATCGGGCTGATGATCGGTCGCCTGACCACGCCGGATCCGGTTGAGTTGCAGCAGGTAGAAACAGCGGCAGACGGCGTGGTGGTGTGGTTCAACAGTGAACCCAAGCTGCACGGCGAACATATCGACGGCACCGTGGCGCTGCTGTTCGGCGCGCAAGGCAAGGCTGCCAGCGGGCAACTCAAGGTCAACGACAAGGACGTGAATTGGCGCGTTCGCAAGACCGATGGCGGCCTGCTGCTGAACCTGGTGGCGGCTCGGCCGTTGCGCGGGGAATGGAAAGGGGAGAAGGCCGAGGGTCGCTGGCGGCTGCAGATCCATCTGCGCGAGGAATAAAAGAGGGAGTTCCCGGCCTGCCTGTACCAGGGCTCCCAAAACGGGGTGAAGCCTTGCAAGGCTTCGGTGTTAAAGAGGGAATCCCCGGCCTGCCTGTACCGAGGTTCCCGAAACGGGTGTGGGGCGCGACGCGATCCGCATCAAGCACCCCGGGTGTAAAGAGGGGATTCTCGGCCTGCCTGTACCAAGGTCCCCGAAACTGGGTGATGTAAGGGTTATTGCAGGGCGCGTGCCAGAAGTTGCAATGTGTGCCAAAAAATTTCGCCAGAAAGCGCAAAGCCCCGGAATACGGGGCTTTGGTGTTTTTGCGGTTTGATGTTTTCTTGATTCGGCGGGTGTTTCAGGCTGGCTGGATGTGCGCGATGCTAGTTCATGGTGCATTGAAGCGGTGCACAGAGTTTGTCCCTGGCATAAAACAACTGTGGGAGCTGGCCTTATGTGGGAGCCGGGCTTGCCCGCGATGCAGGCACCTCGGTGTGTCAGTTACACCTTGGTGATGCTATCGCAGGCAAGCCAGCTCCCACACAAAGCCAGCTCCCACATGGTTCTTCAGTGGTTTTGAGATTTAGGCTTCATCACCCTCTTCATCATCCCCGCCATCGACCTTCATCCCCAGCTCCTTGATCTTGCGCGTCAAGGTGTTACGGCCCCAACCCAGCAACACCGCGGCATCGCGGCGGCGGCCGGCGGTATGCTTCAAGGCGGTTTCGATCATGATGCGCTCGAACGCCGGCACGGCGCTGTCCAGCAGGTTCGACTGGCCGCGTGCCAAAGCCTGGTCGGCCCACTGGCGCAGCGCCTGCTCCCAGTTGGTCACAGGAGCCGAATCCTGCGGCAGGCTCAACAGCTCCGGTGGCAGGTCGCTGATGTGTACTTCGCGCCCGGACGCCATCACTGTGATCCAGCGGCAGGTGTTCTCCAACTGACGCACGTTGCCCGGCCACGGCAGGTTCTTGAGGTATTCCTCGGTCTCGCTTTTGAGCAGCTTCGGCTCCACCGCCAATTCTTGCGCGGCGCGGCTGAGGAAGTGGCGGGCGAGGGTCGGGATGTCTTCGCGGCGATCCGACATCCGAGGGATGTGGATACGAATCACGTTCAGCCGGTGAAACAAGTCCTCACGGAATTTGCCCGCGTGTACCAGGGTTTCGAGGTTCTGGTGGGTCGCCGCAATAATGCGCACGTCGACCTTGACCGGCGTGTGCCCGCCGACGCGGTAGAACTCGCCGTCAGCCAGTACACGCAGCAAGCGCGTCTGAGTGTCAGCCGGCATATCGCCGATTTCATCCAGAAACAGCGTGCCGCCGTCAGCCTGTTCAAAGCGCCCGCGGCGCAGGTTGGCCGCGCCGGTGAACGCGCCTTTTTCATGGCCAAACAGCTCGGACTCCATTAAGTCCTTCGGAATCGCCGCCATGTTCAGCGCGATAAACGGCGAAGCCGCCCGTGGGCTGTGACGGTGCAGCGCGTGGGCCACCAACTCTTTACCGGTGCCCGACTCGCCGTTAATCAACACGGTGATGTTGGAGTGGCTCAAACGCCCGATGGCGCGAAACACTTCCTGCATCGCCGGTGCTTCACCGATGATTTCCGGGGTGCGGGTCAGGGCTGGTGGGGCTTCCTGGCTTTGTTGTTCCTGGGCGTGCTGGTTGGCGCGCTTGACCAGCGCCACGGCCTCGTCCACATCGAACGGTTTAGGCAGGTATTCAAAGGCGCCGCCCTGATAAGACGCGACAGCGCTGTCCAGGTCCGAGTGCGCGGTCATGATGATCACTGGCAGGCGCGGGTGCTGCTCGCGGATCCGCGCCAGCAAGTCCAGGCCACTGGCGCCGGGCATGCGGATGTCGGAGATGATCACGTCCGGCTGCTGACGCGCCAGGCGGCTCATCACCCCGTCGGCGCTGTCGAAGCTCTGGGTGGTCATGCCTTCCTGTTGCAAGGCTTTCTCGAGGACCCAGCGGATAGAACGGTCGTCATCGACGATCCAGACAGTTTCACTACGGCTCATGTCGTGGGGGCTCCTTGTTCCAATGGCAGGAAGATCGAGAACGTGGTGTGGCCGGGATGGCTTTCACATTCGATCAGGCCCTGGTGCTGGCTGATGATGTTCTGGGTAATGGCCAGGCCCAGCCCGGTACCGTCCGGGCGGCCGCTGACCATGGGAAAGAAGATGGTTTCCTGCAGTTCCGCAGGAATGCCGGGGCCGTTGTCGATGATCTCGACCTTGGTAACCAGGCGGTGGCGCACATGGCCGATGGTGAACTGGCGCAGAGCGCGGGTGCGCAGGCTGATGCGGCCCAGGCGCAGCTCGTTCTGGCTGCTGATGGCCTGCATGGCGTTGCGCACGATATTGAGCACCGCCTGGATCATCTGCTCGCGGTCGATCAATACGTCGGGAATGCTCGGGTCGTAGTCACGCACCAGGGTGATGCAGCCTTGGCTTTCGGCCTCGACCAGCTGGCACACGCGCTCCAGCACTTCGTGCACGTTGGTCATCGCCAGAGACGGCAACTTGTTGGAGCCGAGCATGCGGTCCACCAGGTTACGCAGGCGGTCGGCCTCCTCGATGATGACGTTGGTGTAGTCCTTGAGGTGTTCCTCCGGCAGCTCACGGGCCAGCAACTGCGCGGCGCCACGAATCCCACCCAGTGGGTTTTTGATTTCATGGGCCAGGCCGCGCACCAGCATCTTGCTGGTTTCCTGTTTGGACAGCTGCGCTTCTTCTTTAGTAATGCGCAGCAGACGGTCGCGGGGGTGCACTTCGAGCAACAGCAGGGTCGCACCGTTGCTCAAAATCGGGGTCACGGCGTAGTCGACCGTCAGCGTCTGGCCGGTGAGGGCGGTGAGCATCGCTTCGCGCTTGGTGAACGGGTGCGCCTGCTCCACGGCCTGGCGCAACGAACTCAAGGCCTCGGCCGATTCGGTGAACAATTCGCTGATGAACTGCCCATGGCTGCGCTGACCACTGATGGCCAGGAGCATCTCCGCCGCCGGGTTCATGTACTCAAGACGCAAATCGTCGTTGAGCAGGATGGTCGCGGTGGTCAGGTTGTCGAGTAACAAACGGTGCAGTGCATCGCTGATGGTCATCGGGACCTCTTTTGGAGCAAGGCGCGGGCTTGAGGCACACGCTGATACAAGGAAAATGCAAAAACCAAACCAAGGCTCCGAAAAGAAGCGTTAAACCCCTGAAATAAGGGTTTTAGGCGCGAAACTGTGGCGTTCTGCCAGCGTGATCGAGAAGAATCGAACCAAAATGGGCTGGACGGGTGGGAAGTGTGCAGGCTGTCGCACCAATATAGTGCGGTTTTGTGAAGGTTGTTCAGGAAGTGGTGGCTGGCGAAAAATTGTCTGGAGGAGCGGAGTCAATGTGGGAGCTGGCTTGCCTGCGATAGCGGTGGCACATTCACCATTGCTATCGCAGGCAAGCCAGCTCC
>NZ_VBVZ01000219.1 GCF_005863185.1 Pseudomonas edaphica | reverse complement strand
CATGGAGGTACACGATCAACTGTGGGAGCCGGGCTTGCCCGCGATGGCGATATATCCAACCCCCCTCTCTCGAGCCTTTCCTTGGCTCATGTTCACAATTCTTCCCTTTTCAGCCCTTCGATGAGATTTTTCAATCGAAGTCGGGTGGCTGTGTGCGCGTTTATCAGCTACCATTTTCGCAAATGAACATTAATGTTCGAATTCCAAGAAGAAAAGATCGCGAGGCCAGCCGATGAACCCTTCCACCTTGCCTGCTCCACCGCTTGCCGAAGTCTATGACGTTGCCGTAATTGGCGGCGGAATCAATGGCGTCGGCATTGCAGCAGACGCAGCCGGGCGCGGTTTGTCGGTATTCCTTTGCGAAAAGGACGACTTGGCCAGCCACACATCTTCCGCCAGCAGCAAGCTGATCCACGGCGGCCTGCGCTACCTCGAACATTACGAATTCCGCCTGGTGCGCGAGGCTCTGGCCGAACGTGAGGTGCTGCTGGCCAAGGCCCCGCACATCGTCAAGCAGATGCGCTTTGTATTGCCGCACCGCCCGCACCTGCGCCCGGCGTGGATGATTCGCGCGGGCCTGTTCCTGTACGACCACTTGGGCAAGCGCGAGAAACTCGCCGGTTCCAAGAGCCTTAAGTTCGGCCCCGACAGCCCGTTGAAAAGTGAAATCACCAAAGGCTTCGAATACTCCGACTGCTGGGTTGATGACGCCCGCCTGGTGGTACTCAATGCCATGGCCGCCCGTGAAAAAGGCGCGCATATCCACACCCAGACCCGTTGCATCAGCGCACATCGCAGCAACGGCATGTGGGAAATGAACATGGAACGCGCCGATGGCAGCCTGTTCTCGATCCGCGCCCGCGCCTTGGTGAACGCCGCCGGCCCGTGGGTCGCCAAGTTCATCAAGGAAGACCTGAAGCTGGACTCGCCTTACGGCATCCGCCTGATCCAGGGCAGCCACTTGATCGTGCCGAAACTCTACGAAGGTGCGCACGCGCACATCCTGCAGAACGAAGATCAGCGCATCGTCTTCACGATTCCGTACCTGAACCACCTGACCATCATCGGCACCACCGACCGTGAGTACACCGGTGACCCAGCGAAGGTTGCGATTACCGAAGGTGAAACCGACTACATGCTCAAAGTGGTCAACGCGCACTTCAAGAAGCAGTTGAGCCGCGACGACATCGTGCACACCTACTCCGGCGTGCGCCCGTTGTGCAACGACGAATCGGACAACCCGTCGGCCATCACCCGCGACTACACCCTGTCGCTGTCTGGCGGTAACGGTGAAGCGCCGATCCTGTCGGTGTTCGGTGGCAAGTTGACCACCTACCGCAAGCTGGCCGAATCGGCGATGGCGCAACTGGCGCCGTTTTTCACGCAAATGCGCCCAAGCTGGACCGCCACGGCGAGCCTGCCGGGCGGCGAGAACATGACTACGCCAGAAGCCTTGGCCGAAGCGATTCGCGCCAAATTTGACTGGGTGCCAAGCGAGATCGCACGCCGTTGGTCCACCACGTACGGCAGCCGTACCTGGCGCTTGCTCGAAGGCGTGCAATCGCTTGCTGACTTGGGCGAACACCTGGGTGGCGGCCTGTACACCCGCGAAGTCGATTACCTGTGCGCCGAAGAATGGGTGACGCAACCGCAGGACGTGCTGTGGCGCCGGACCAAGCTGGGCTTGTTCACCACACCGCAAGAGCAGGAAAACGTGCAGCGCTACCTCTCCAAGGTCGAGCAAAACCGCGCGAAGATTGAAGCAGCCTGATCGCAGGCAGTGACGAGAAGCCCCTGTACCGCAAGGTCCAGGGGCTTTTTTATGGGGTGTGTCCTGGCATAGCGCAGGCCCATGTCGCGAATCACGCTGAAGGCCGAGCCCAGCAGCACCGGATAGGCCGCCGGTGCCTGCGATTGCATCACCTCGGTTCAATCAAAGACCGAGGTGCAGGCATCGCGGGCAAGCCAGCTCCCACAAAAAGCCTGGCTCGGAATACCTTGCTGACCATTCGGTTTTCCGAACGCCACACCCCACCCCATTCGGTTTGCCGGACCAAACCGTTACAAATCCCTCGTAACACAAACTTAATCTCCTTATAAATCAATCAAATAACCTTTTATTTCTGGTATGGCACGACTCATGCTCTACACTCCCTGACGATTGCCTGAGGCGCCTTAGGAGCCGTCATGGGCATTCGCAGTACAAAGAGAGTCGCTTAGCCGGCTTCATAAAAAAAACAAATGTCGAGGAAGTATTGATGCGCATCGTTCCCCATATCCTGGGCGCAGCTATCGCTGCTGCTCTGATCAGCACTCCAGTTTTCGCCGCCGAACTCACCGGCACACTGAAGAAAATCAACGACTCCGGCACCATCACCCTCGCTCACCGCGACAGCTCCATTCCGTTTTCCTACATCGCGGATGGCTCCGGCAAACCCGTGGGCTACTCCCACGACGTTCAGTTGGCTGTGGTTGAAGCCCTGAAAAAAGACCTGAACAAGCCCGACCTGAAGGCCAAATACAACCTGGTGACTTCGCAGACTCGTATCCCGCTGATCCAGAACGGCACTGCGGACCTTGAGTGCGGCTCCACCACCAACAACGCCGAACGCGCCCAGCAAGTTGATTTCACCGTCAACATCTTCGAAATCGGCACCCGTCTGCTGGTCAAGAAGGACAAGGATGGCAAGCCGTCCTACGCTGACTTTGCCGACCTGAAAGGCAAAAACGTCGTGACCACCGCTGGCACCACGTCCGAGCGCATCATCAAAGCGATGAACGCCGACAAGCAGATGGGCATGAACGTTATCTCGGCCAAAGACCACGGCGAATCCTTCCAGATGCTCGAAAGCGGCCGTGCCGTCGCGTTCATGATGGACGACGCCCTGCTGGCCGGCGAAGAAGCCAAGGCCAAGAAGCCGGACGACTGGGTCATCACCGGTACTCCACAGTCCTTCGAAGCCTACGCGTGCATGGTGCGTAAAGACGATCCGGCCTTCAAGAAAGCCGTGGATGACGCCATCGTTGCCCTGTACAAATCCGGCGAGATCAACAAGATCTACAGCAAATGGTTCGAGAGCCCGATCCCACCAAAAGGCCTGAACCTGAACTTCCCGATGAGCGAAAAGGTTAAGGAGCTGATCGCCAACCCAAGCGACAAGCCAGCCCCTGACGTAAAAATCTGATACCTGACTAAGCTTATGTCCTGAGGGAGCCAACCCTCCCTCAGGCGTCTGTTACTACCTGCTGGCATTAATGTGGAACACTCGACCTGGCGGTTTTCGAGCCGATCGCGTGTGCCTGGCGTTCACCGTCAGGCGGGAAAGGATCTTCCCCAAGCGGGTGCTTGTACATCGATCGATCTCGAGGGGAGACCCTAATGAATTACAACTGGGACTGGGGCGTGTTCTTCAAGTCCACTGGCGTTGGCAGCGAGACTTATCTCGACTGGTACATCGCCGGCTTGGGCTGGACCATCGCCATCGCTGTCGTGGCATGGATTATCGCCTTGTTGCTTGGCTCCATTCTGGGGGTCATGCGCACCGTGCCAAACCGCATCGTAGCGGGCATCGCGACCTGCTACGTCGAGCTGTTTCGTAACGTGCCGCTGCTGGTGCAGCTGTTTATCTGGTACTTCCTGGTGCCCGATATGCTGCCGCAGAACCTGCAGGACTGGTACAAACAGGACCTCAACCCGACCACCTCGGCCTACCTGAGCGTTGTCGTGTGCCTGGGCCTGTTCACCGCCGCCCGTGTGTGCGAACAAGTGCGTACCGGCATCCAGGCGCTGCCACGTGGCCAGGAAGCTGCGGCGCGTGCCATGGGCTTCAAGCTGCCACAGATCTACTGGAACGTGCTGCTGCCCCAGGCCTACCGCATCATCATTCCGCCGCTTACCTCCGAATTCCTCAACGTGTTCAAGAACTCCTCCGTGGCGTCCTTGATCGGCTTGATGGAACTGCTGGCGCAAACCAAACAGACCGCCGAGTTTTCGGCCAACCTGTTTGAAGCCTTCACCCTGGCCACGTTGATCTACTTCACCTTGAACATGAGCCTGATGTTGCTGATGCGCGTGATCGAGAAGAAAGTCGCGGTGCCCGGCCTGATCTCCGTGGGGGGTAAATAATGGACTTCGATTTCAGCGGTATCATCCCCGCCATTCCGGGCCTGTGGAACGGCATGGTCATGACCTTGCAGTTGATGGTCATGGGCGTGGTCGGCGGCATCGCACTGGGTACGGTCCTGGCGCTGATGCGCCTGTCGTCCAGCAAACTGCTGTCGTGCCTGGCCGGCGCCTACGTGCACTACTTCTGCTCGATCCCGCTGCTGCTGGTGATCACCTGGTTCTACCTGGCGGTGCCGTTCGTGCTGCGCTGGATCACCGGCGAAGACACCCCGATCGGCGCGTTCACTTCCTGCGTCGTGGCCTTCATGATGTTCGAAGCTGCGTACTTCTGTGAAATCGTGCGGGCCGGCGTGCAGTCGATCCCCAAGGGCCAGATGGGCGCAGCCCAGGCAATGGGCATGACCTATGGCCAGACCATGCGTCTGATCATCCTGCCCCAGGCTTTCCGCAAGATGACCCCGTTGCTGCTGCAACAGTCGATCATCCTGTTCCAGGACACCTCGCTGGTCTACACCGTGGGCCTGGTGGACTTCCTCAACTCCGCCCGCTCCAACGGCGACATCATCGGCCGCTCCAATGAGTTCCTGATCTTCGCCGGTGTCGTCTACTTCATCATCAGCTTTTCCGCCTCGCTGCTGGTCAAGCGTCTGCAAAAAAGGTTTGCCGTATGATCTCTATCAAGAACATCAACAAGTGGTATGGCGACTTCCAGGTGCTGACCGATTGCAGCACTGATGTCAAAAAAGGCGAAGTGATCGTGGTGTGCGGCCCATCGGGTTCGGGCAAATCCACCCTGATCAAGTGCGTCAACGCGCTGGAACCGTTCCAGAAGGGCGACATCGTGGTCGACGGCACCTCCATTGCCGACCCGAAGACCAACCTGCCCAAACTGCGCTCGCGCGTGGGCATGGTGTTCCAGCACTTCGAACTGTTCCCGCACCTGACCATCACCGAAAACCTGACCATCGCGCAGATCAAGGTATTGGGCCGCAGCAAGGAAGAAGCCACCAAGAAGGGCCTGCAGCTGCTTGACCGTGTGGGCCTGTCGGCGCACGCCCACAAGCACCCGGGCCAGCTCTCCGGCGGCCAGCAACAACGTGTGGCCATTGCCCGCGCCCTGGCCATGGACCCGATCGTCATGCTGTTCGACGAACCGACCTCGGCGCTCGACCCGGAGATGGTTAACGAAGTGCTCGACGTGATGGTGCAACTGGCCCACGAAGGCATGACCATGATGTGCGTGACCCACGAAATGGGCTTCGCGCGCAAAGTGGCCGACCGCGTGATCTTCATGGACGCCGGCAAGATCATCGAAGACTGCCCGAAAGAGGAGTTCTTCGGCGATATCAGCGCCCGCTCCGAACGCGCGCAGCACTTCCTTGAGAAAATCCTGCAGCACTAAAAAGCAGCACTGTTCTCCCTGTGGGAACCGGGCTTGTGTGGAAGACGGCTTGTGTGGGCGCTGGCTTGCCTGCGATAGCATCACCTCGGTGCAACTGATACACCGAGGCGCCTGCATCGCGCGCAAGCCCGGCTCCCACATAATCAAATTGCCCACACAACCGGGTTCGCAACAGGGCTGACAGCGCTGGTTGACCCAAGGCATCTGTGATGAAATGCGACCCCAACCAATTTCGCGCCGCACCGCCATCACTTGCCGTGAAACCTCGTCTGATTCGCCAACTGTTCCTGCCGCCGTTGATCATCGCCCTGATGATCGGCTTGGGTTACATCGGCTTCTGGGTCAGTGAGTACTATGGCATCCGCACCCTCAGCGACAACGGCGAACGCCAGTTGGAGCTGCATGCCCGTACCGTCGAAAGCGAACTGAGCAAATACACCTACCTGCCCAGCCTGTTGGAGCTGGAATCCAGCGTCTCCAAGCTGCTGGCCGACCCCAGCCAGGAAACCCGGCAAACGGTCAACGATTACCTCGAAGGCCTGAACCGACGCAGTCGTAGCCGGGCCATCTACGTGATGGACACCACCGGCCGCGTGCTGGCCACCAGTAACTGGCGCGATGCCGACAGTTACCAGGGTGAAGACCTGTCCTTCCGTGCCTATTTCCAAAACGCCGTGCGCGGCCAGCCCGGCCGTTTCTATGGCATTGGCAGCACCAACGGCGAACCCGGTTACTACCTGGCGCACGGCCTCGAAGAGCACGGCAAGATCATCGGCGTGGCCGTGGTCAAAGTGCGCCTTGAAGCACTCGAAGAACGCTGGCAGCGCGCGCGTCTCGAAGCCTTTGTGAGCGATGAGAACGGCATCATCATCCTCTCCAGCGACCCGGCCCGGCGTCTCAAGGCCGTGCGCCCGCTGAGCGATGACACCAAGGAACGCCTGGCCCACAGCCTGCAATATTACTGGGCGACATTGAACGAGCTGGAGCCGTTGGCCCGCGAGCGTCTCAACGAAGGCACCGAGAAACTCACCTTTCCGGCCAACAGCGAAGTGGTCAACGACGAGCGCGAAGTCAGCTACCTGGCCCAGACCCGCCCGCTCAGCGACACGCCCTGGAACTTCACCCTGCTGACTCCACTTAACGACCTGCGTCGCGCCGCGATCAATCAGGGCATTCTGGTGGCGGTCGCATTTGGCCTGGTCGCGTTCCTGCTGATTGCCTGGAACGAGCGGCGCAAAGTCATCGCCACCCGCCTCGCTGCGCGCGAAGCCTTGCAGGAAGCCAACAGCCAGCTGGAACGAAGGATTGCCGAACGCACCGCCGACCTGCGCGCCAGTAACGAACGGCTCAAGGGCCAGATCCGCGAACGCCGCCAGGCCGAAGAAACCCTGCGCCGCGCCCAGGATGAACTGGTGCAGGCCGGCAAGCTGGCGGCCATCGGCCAGATGTCCACCAGCATTGCCCATGAACTCAACCAGCCGCTGGCGGCATTGCGCACGCTGTCGGGTAACACCGTGCGCTTCCTGGAGCGTGGCGCCCTCGACACCGCCAGCGCCAACCTCAAGACCATCAACGAGCTGATCGACCGCATGGGCCGCATCACCGCCAGCCTGCGCTCGTTTGCCCGGCGCGGCGATGATCAGGGCGAGGCCAACCTGGGCAAAGCCGTGGACGCCGCCTTCCAGGTTCTGGGCGCGCGCCTGGACGGCTTGCCGTTGACCGTGCACCGTGACTTTGTCAGCGCGCAATTGCAGATCGACCAGACCCGCCTGGAACAGATCCTGGTCAACCTGATCGGCAACGCCCTCGACGCCATGCAGGCACAACCGGCCCCCGAACTATGGCTGGACGGCCACAGCAGCGAGGGCAAGTACCGCCTGCAAGTGCGCGACAATGGCCACGGCATCGACCCCGAAGCGCGCAAACATTTATTTGAACCGTTCTTCACCACCAAACCCGGCGAACAAGGCCTGGGCCTGGGCCTGACACTTTCGGCCAGCCTGGCGGCGGCCACCGGCGGCAACCTCGCCGTGGAACACCCGGCCAGTGGTGGTACTGCCTTCGTCTTGTGCCTGCCGTTGGTGGGCACCCAAAAAGCTGAGTCGACATGATGAGTACCGATCCTAAAGACCTCACCGTTCTGATCGTCGAAGACGACCCCCATGTGCTGCTCGGCTGCCAGCAAGCCTTGGCGCTGGAAGACATTCACAGCGTGGGTGTGGGCAGTGCCGAGGAAGCGCTCAAGCGCATCGGTGAGAACTTTGCCGGCATCGTCATCAGCGATATTCGCCTGCCAGGCATCGATGGCCTGGAGCTGCTCACCCGCCTCAAGGCCCTGGATAAAAGCCTGCCGGTGGTGCTGATCACCGGCCACGGGGATATTTCGATGGCAGTCGGTGCCATGCGTAACGGCGCCTACGACTTCATGGAAAAACCCTTCTCCCCCGAGCGCCTGGTCGATGTGGCGCGCCGCGCGCTTGAGCAACGTGGGCTGGCGCGGGAAGTCTGGTCGCTGCGCCGCCAACTGGCCGAGCGCGACTCGCTGGAAGGCCGCATCATCGGCCGCTCGCCCGCCATGCAAAACCTGCGCGAACTGATCGCCAACGTCGCTGATACCTCGGCCAACGTGCTGATCGAAGGCGAAACCGGCACCGGCAAGGAACTGGTTGCGCGTTGCTTGCACGATTTCAGCCGACGCCACGACCATCAGTTCGTTGCCCTGAACTGCGGCGGCCTGCCGGAGAACCTGTTCGAAAGCGAAATATTCGGCCACGAAGCCAACGCCTTTACCGGCGCGGGCAAGCGGCGCATCGGCAAGATCGAACACGCCCATGAGGGCACGCTGTTCCTCGACGAAGTGGAAAGCATGCCGATCAACCTGCAGATCAAACTGCTGCGTGTGTTGCAGGAACGCACCTTGGAACGCCTGGGTTCGAACCAGAGTGTGGCGGTGGATTGCCGAGTCATTGCCGCGACCAAATCCGACCTGGATGAACTGAGCCGCGCCAACCAATTCCGTAGCGACCTTTACTACCGCCTCAACGTCGTGACTCTGGAATTGCCACCGTTACGCGAGCGCCGTGAAGACATCCTGCAGCTGTTCGAACACTTCCTGCAGCAATCGTCACTGCGTTTTGACCGCAGTGTGCCTGAGCTGGACAACCAGACCGTATCGACCCTGATGAGCCACGACTGGCCAGGCAACGTGCGTGAACTGCGCAACGTCGCCGAGCGCTTTGCGCTGGGCTTGCCAGCCTTCAAGAAAAGCGGCGCCAGCAGCAGCAACCACGGCCTGGCCTTTACCGAAGCGGTGGAAGCCTTCGAGCGCAACCTGCTTAACGACGCCCTGCAACGCAGCGGCGGCAACCTCACCCAGGCGAGCCTGGAACTCGGAATGGCCAAGACCACGCTGTTCGACAAGGTCAAGAAATACGGGTTGAGCCACTGATGGACTTACTCTTGAAAGCCGCCCTGGGCGCGGCGGTGGTGCTGATCCTGGCGGCGCTGGCCAAGACCAGAAATTACTACATCGCAGGGCTGGTGCCGCTGTTTCCGACCTTCGCGCTGATCGCGCATTACATCGTCGGCAAGGGCCGTTCGGTGGACGACTTGAAGACCACCATCCTGTTTGGGATGTGGTCGATCATTCCGTATTTTGTGTATTTGGCGACGCTGTATGTGATGGTCGACCGCATGCGCCTGGAGGCGTCACTCGCCGTGGCGGCAGTGGCATGGTTGATGGCGGCGACGGTGTTGGTGACAGTGTGGGTACGCGTCCACGCCTGACACACCGCGGTTAAACCTGTGGGAGCTGGCTTGCCTGCGATGGCGGTGTATCAGCCAACTTATCTGGCACAGACATACCG
>NZ_VBVZ01000218.1 GCF_005863185.1 Pseudomonas edaphica | reverse complement strand
GCTAATGTGCTGACTGACACTCCGCCATCGCGGGCAAGCCCGGCTCCCACAGTGGTTCTATGTTCACTCGGAAAATCAGGCTGGCTGATCCAGCGATAACTCAACGCCTAGCTGCCGCGACAGGCACGGCCAGCGCTTCCACGCCGCTTCCGTTTGCGGGCTTTTCAGCTGTTCGCGATACGCCTCGACCGACTCCAGCGCAAAGCTCTCCTCGTTGAGCATTTCATCTACCGCCAAGTGCACGGCTTCATCCAACTGATTGGCAAATGTTTCACCAATCAGTTGATGGGCAATCAAGTTAGCCACAGTGGTATCCGCCGGAATCAATGGCTGGCCGAAATGCTTGATATACAGGTCGTTGACCTCTTCAACCAAGCGGTGAGCCAGGTAGGCCTCATCCAGCAAGCCGTCCAGGCCTTCATGGCCGGCCAGGATCGCAGGCGGCTGCAGGAAGAAATGCTCGGCGATTTTCAACACCGGTTTGATCTGGCTTTCGATACCGGCTTCGCGGGCCACATCGTTGGCGGCTTCGAGCAAGTCCGGAACCAGTTCGATGTAGGCGGTGACAAAGCGGGTCATGACAATGTTGCGATCACCGTCAGCCAGGGAGATGGCCGAATGCAGGTGCGGCAATTGTTTTTCCAGTTGCTGGGCAAGCTGGCCCGTAGTGGCTTCGTGTTGATGGGCACGGAAAATCTGCTCGCGCAATGCGGCGGTGTTCATGAAGGCTCCAGTGAAACAGGCGTAGGAAAAGGGAGAGGATAAGGTAGCTCGTTTATACGAGCGCCTAAGACGCATTTGTCATAATTATTTCATGGTTATGCGTGTGCGTTATATCGAAATGCCATCGTTCGTCGGATAAACGTTTGCGCGCCCGGTTTTATTGGGTCCGCCCGTCTGTTTTTGCTCATTTGCCCCTACACATTGCGGGGTCGCCCCGGCTGTCTATACTCGGATTTGTACGCAATTAGCTGATGACGCCCAACTGCATGACGCAGGCAAGGCTTGGCGGTTGTAAGCAGTATGGAAGCCGCTCCCTTCGCCGCAGGTGCAAACCGGCGGGATAACAAGAAACATAAAGGGGAACCCGCAATGACGCGACATCCACACGTTTGGATGGGCCTACTGTTGTGGTCAGTATTCGGCCAGGCGCACGCCGCCTGGACAACGAATATGGCGCCAGGGGCTACTGAAGTCAGTCACGCCGTGTTTGACCTGCACATGACCATTTTCTGGATCTGTGTGGTGATCGGCATCGTCGTGTTTGGCGCGATGTTCTGGTCGATGATCCTGCACCGCCGGTCTACGGGCCAGGTGGCGGCCAAGTTCCACGAGAGCACCACCGTGGAAATTCTCTGGACCGTAGTGCCCTTGCTGATCCTGGTGGCCATGGCCATTCCGGCGACCAAAACCCTGATCAATATCTACGACAGCAGTGAGTCGGATATCGATATCCAGGTCACCGGCTATCAGTGGAAGTGGCACTACAAATACCTGGGCCAGGACGTGGAGTTCTTCAGCAACCTGGCCACGCCCGCCGAGCAGATCCATAACCAGGCCACCAAGGGCGAGCACTACTTGCTCGAAGTCGACCAGCCGCTGGTGCTGCCGGTGGGCGCCAAGGTGCGCTTTCTGGTGACGGCCGCCGACGTGATCCACTCCTGGTGGGTGCCGGCCTTTGCGGTCAAGCGCGATGCGATCCCCGGCTTCGTCAACGAGGCCTGGACCCGGGTCGAGAAGCCCGGCATCTACCGTGGCCAGTGCGCCGAGCTGTGCGGTAAGGATCACGGCTTCATGCCGATTGTGGTCGAGGTCAAATCCAAGGCCGACTACGACACCTGGCTGGGCGAGCGCAAGGCAGAGGCCGCCAAGCTCAAGGAGCTGACGTCCAAAGAGTGGACGCTGGACGAGCTGGTGGCCCGTGGCGACAAGGTTTACCACACCACCTGCGTGGCCTGTCACCAGGCCGAAGGCCAGGGCTTGCCGCCGATGTTCCCGGCGCTCAAAGGCTCGCCAATTGCCACCGGCGCCAAAGAAGACCACCTGCACCGCGTGTACTTCGGCAAACCCGGCACCGCCATGGCGGCGTTCGGCAAACAGCTGTCGGAAGTCGATATCGCCGCCGTGGTCACCTACGAGCGCAACGCCTGGGGCAACAACAAAGGCGACATGGTCACGCCCAAAGACGTGCTGGCTCTGAAACAGGCGGAAAGCAAATGACGGCCTCAACTGCGTATGCCCTGAACCGCACAGCCCATTCCTTTGCAGGAGAACGGCCATGAGCACTGTGATCGACCATGGTCATGCGGACCATGCCCACGGCCCCGCCAAAGGCTTGATGCGCTGGGTGCTGACCACCAACCACAAAGACATCGGCACCATGTACCTGTGGTTCGCCTTCACCATGTTTCTGCTCGGAGGTTCGTTCGCCATGGTGATCCGCGCCGAGTTGTTCCAGCCAGGCCTGCAAATCGTGCAGCCGGCGTTCTTCAACCAGATGACCACCATGCACGGCCTGATCATGGTGTTTGGCGCGGTGATGCCGGCGTTTGTCGGCCTGGCCAACTGGATGATCCCGCTGATGATCGGCGCGCCGGACATGGCCTTGCCGCGCATGAACAACTTCAGTTTCTGGCTGCTGCCGGCAGCGTTCCTGCTGCTGGTCTCGACGCTGTTCACGCCGGGCGGCGGGCCGAATTTCGGCTGGACCTTCTACGCCCCACTCTCCACCACCTACGCGCCGGAAAGCGTGACGTTCTTCATCTTTGCCATTCACCTGATGGGCATCAGCTCGATCATGGGCGCGATCAACGTGGTCGCCACCATTCTCAACCTGCGCGCGCCTGGCATGACCTTGATGAAAATGCCGCTGTTCGTATGGACCTGGCTGATTACCGCCTTCCTGCTGATCGCGGTGATGCCGGTGCTGGCCGGTTGCGTGACCATGATGTTGATGGACATCCACTTCGGCACCAGCTTTTTCAGTGCGGCCGGTGGCGGTGACCCGGTGCTGTTCCAGCATGTGTTCTGGTTCTTCGGCCACCCCGAGGTGTACATCATGATCCTGCCGGCGTTTGGCGCCGTCAGCTCGATCATCCCGACCTTCTCGCGCAAGCCGCTGTTCGGCTACACCTCGATGGTCTACGCCACGGCGAGCATCGCGTTTCTGTCGTTTATCGTGTGGGCGCACCACATGTTCGTGGTGGGTATTCCGCTGGTGGGCGAGCTGTTCTTCATGTACGCCACGCTGCTGATCGCGGTGCCCACGGGCGTGAAGGTGTTCAACTGGGTGAGCACCATGTGGCAAGGCTCGCTGACTTTCGAGACACCGATGTTGTTTGCCGTGGCTTTTGTGATTCTGTTCACCATTGGCGGTTTCTCCGGGCTGATGCTGGCAATTGCCCCGGCGGACTTCCAGTACCACGACACCTACTTTGTGGTGGCGCACTTCCATTACGTATTGGTGCCCGGGGCGATCTTCGGCATCTTCGCCTCGGCCTACTACTGGCTGCCGAAATGGACCGGCCACATGTACGACGAAACCCTGGGCAAGCTGCACTTCTGGCTGTCCTTTGTGGGCATGAACATGGCGTTCTTCCCGATGCACTTTGTCGGCCTGGCGGGCATGCCGCGCCGGGTGCCGGACTACAACCTGCAGTTCGCCGACTTCAACATGGTCTCCTCGATTGGCGCGTTCATGTTTGGCGCCACGCAGATCTTCTTCCTGTTTATCGTGATCAAGTGCATCCGTGGCGGCCCGCCGGCGCCGGCCAAGCCGTGGGATGGCGCTGAAGGCCTGGAATGGAGCATCCCCTCGCCTGCGCCGTATCACACGTTTACGACGCCGCCGGAGGTCAAGTGAACGCCTTGATGCAGGTCGACTCGGTCTCCTGTGGGAGCTGGCTTGCCTGCGATAGCGGTGTGTCAGGCACAGAATGTATTGCCTGCCTGGGCCTCATCGCAGGCAAGCCAGCTCCCACAGAAAAACCAGAAGCGGGTGAGCGCCATGCTTGAATCCGTTCCCATCAAGCGCCTGGTCACCCGCCTGCTGATCCTGGTAGTGGCCATGTTCGCCTTCGGCTTCGCCCTGGTGCCGATCTACGACGTGATGTGCAAGGCATTCGGTATCAACGGCAAGACTGCCGGGCAGTACGAAGGCGAGCAGGTGGTGGACCCTACGCGCCAGGTGCGCGTGCAGTTCATGTCCACCAATGCCATCGACATGGTCTGGGAATTCCACTCCAAAGCCGATGAGGTCGTGGTCAACCCTGGCGCTGTCACCGAGATGCTGTTCGTGGCCTACAACCCCACAGATAAACCCATGACTGCCCAGGCCGTGCCGAGTATTTCCCCGGCCGAAGCGGCGATGTATTTCCACAAGACCGAGTGTTTTTGCTTCACCCAGCAAGTGCTGCAGCCAGGTCAGCGCATAGAAATGCCCGTGCGCTTTATCGTCGATCGCGCCATGCCCAAGGATGTGAAGCATTTGACCCTGGCATACACGCTGTTTGACATCACTGCGCGCCAACCGCCGGTGGCCGTCCATACCGGCGGCTAGCTACTGTTTGCCCCCTCAATCAGGAGAGCGAATACATGTCGTCTCATGATACGTACTACGTACCAGCGCAAAGCAAATGGCCAATAATTGCTACGTTTGGCATGTTGATCACGGTGTACGGCCTGGCCGTGTGGTTCAACGACCTCAAAGCGGCGCGCCCGGAATCCCACGGCCCGTGGATCTTTTTCGTCGGCGGGCTGTTGCTGGCCTACATGCTGTTCGGCTGGTTCGGCGCGGTGATCAAGGAAAGCCGCGCGGGTTTGTACAGCCCGCAGATGGATCGCTCATTTCGCTGGGGCATGACTTGGTTCATCTTTTCCGAGGTGATGTTCTTTATCGCGTTCTTCGGCGCGCTGTTTTATGTGCGGCATATGTCCGCGCCATGGCTGGCGGGCGAAGGCTCCAAGGGCGTCGCGCACATGCTGTGGCCGAACTTCGAATTTGCCTGGCCGTTGCTCAACAACCCTGACCCGAAAATGTACCCGCCGCCCGAAGGCACCATCAGCCCGTGGGGCTTGCCGCTGGTGAATACGATCTTGCTGGTCAGCTCCAGCGTGACCATCACCATTGCCCACCATGCGTTGCGCAAGGGCCATCGCGGCGCGCTGAAAATCTGGCTGGCGCTGACGGTGCTGCTGGGTTGGGCCTTTTTGGGCTTTCAGGCCGAGGAATACATGCACGCTTACAAAGAGCTGGGCCTGACCCTTGGCTCGGGCGTGTACGGCGCGACGTTCTTCATGCTCACCGGCTTTCACGGCGCCCACGTGACCATCGGCACCATCATTCTGTTCGTGATGCTGATGCGCATCCTCAAGGGGCACTTCAACGCCGAGCACCAGTTCGGTTTTGAGGCGGCCAGTTGGTACTGGCACTTTGTGGATGTGGTGTGGATCGGCCTGTTTTTCTTCGTTTATGTGCTGTGAGGCGTTTTACCACGGTGCATGAGAGACCAACTGGCCGCTGAAAAAGCCCCAGGCGATCAAGCCTACGGTAATCGCGGCCAGTACAACACGCACAGTCAAGGCAGTGACGAGGCGGTTGGAGTTGCCCTCGTCCTTGACCAGAAAGAACAAGCCACTGAACAGGCTCACGACAGTCGCGATCAGCATCAGGGCAATGGCTGCTTTGAGCATGGTCAGGTTCCATTCGGATGGGCGGGCAATGAAAAGGCGGGCAATGAAAACAAGTATAGCCAGCGCCATAAAAGACTTTCGCCCAGGGCTCGCTCCCACGCTGGTGGTGCTGGTATTGCTGCCGCTGATGGTGGGCCTGGGGTTCTGGCAACTGGCTCGCGGGCATGAAAAACAGCTGTTGGTGGACAGCTATGCCGAACGGCTTGTGGCTGAGCCGGTCAGCAGCGTGCAGCTCGAGGGCATGGCTGACCCGGCCTTTCGCCGGGTGCGCCTGCGCGGCCAGTTCGATGCTGAGCACAGCGTGCTGCTCGACAACCGCATGCGCGACGGCAAGGCCGGTGTTGAACTGTTGCAGCCCTTTCACGACCAGGCCAGCGGCGAATGGCTGTTGCTCAATCGCGGCTGGCTGCCCTGGCCGGACCGGCGCACGCCGCCGATGTTCACCACGCCGGAACAACCGTTGAATCTGGACGCCTGGGTGTACGTCGCGCCCGGCGAAACCTTCCAACTGCATGCCGACCCCGCCACCACGCAATGGCCGCGCTTGCTGACCGCGCTGCATCCCGCCGCGCTTTGGGCGGAGTTGGGACGCAGCGGTTTTGCCTTTGAGTTGCGCGCCGAACCTGGCCCCGGCACCTACGACACGACCTGGCCGGTGGTCGCCATGGGCCCGGAAAAACACTTGGGCTACGCCGTGCAGTGGTTCGCCATGGCACTGGCGTTGCTGGCGCTTTACCTCTACCTCGGATGGCATAACAAAAAGGAGAAACCCCATGGGAGCGGCCATGAATCCACCCAGCACGTCTGAGGCGCCCGATCGGCGCAAAGGCCGCTGGCAGCTGATTCTGATCCTGATGATGGTGATCGGCCCGATGGCGCTGGCCACCTTTATGTACAAGTTGCAGTTCTGGGTGCCCGACAGCCGCAGTTACCACGGCGAGATGATCGGCAACGGCCAGACCCGCGCCGACATTGGCGTGCAGGCCGACGAAGACCGTTGGCAACTGTTGGTCACTGCGCCCACCGCGTGTGCTGCCGAGTGCCAGCAACTGGTGTACCTGGCGCGCCAGCTGCAAATCAGCCTGGGCCGCGATGCCTCCCGCGCCAGCCATGCCCTGGCCAGCGCGCAGCCGGTGAGCACGGATTACGACGCCAAGCTCAAGGCCGAATACCCACAACTGCAGCGCTACCCGCTGGACCTGACCACCTTCAGTAAAAACGCGGCTGCGCCGGGTGAGGCGCAACTGTGGATCGTCGACCCGCACGGCAACCTGGTGCTGCGCTACGACGCCAAGGTCAAGGGCAAGGACCTGCTCAACGACCTGCGCCTGCTGTTGAAACTGTCGAACATCGGATAAGGGCATCGTCATGGCCAAACCTGGATTTCGCCTCGCGTTGTTTGCCACCTTGCTGGCGCTGCTGGTCGTGCTGCTCGGCGCCTACACGCGCCTGACCCACGCTGGCCTCGGCTGCCCGGACTGGCCGGGCTGCTACGGGTTTATCAGCGTGCCGCAAAGCGAAGCCCAGCTGGCGCATGCCGAGCTGCATTTTCCCGATACGCCGGTAGAAGCCGACAAGGGCTGGGCCGAGATGACCCATCGCTACTTCGCCGGCACCTTGGGCTTGCTGATCGTGCTGCTGGCGGCGCGCTCGTGGAGCCACCGGCGTGATCCGGGGCAGCCAGTGAAACTGCCGCTGTTTGTGTTGGCGGTGGTGTTTGCCCAGGCGGCGTTCGGTATGTGGACGGTGACGCTGAAGTTGTGGCCGCAAGTGGTCACGGGGCATTTGCTTGGCGGCTTTGCCACCTTGAGCCTGTTGTTTTTGCTCACTTTGCGCCTGTCCGGCGTGTTGCCCGCTTTGATCGTGCCCAAGCGCCTGCAGTATTGGGCCACGGCGGGCCTGGTGCTGGTGATCGGGCAGATCGCGCTGGGCGGTTGGGTCAGTTCAAACTACGCGGCGGTGGCCTGTGTCGACCTGCCGACGTGTCATGGCGAGTGGTGGCCGGCGGCGGACTTTGCCAACGGGTTTCACCTCACCCAGCATATCGGCCCCAATTACCTCGGCGGCCAGCTCGACAGTGAGGCGCGCACGGCCATCCACCTGACCCATCGCATCGGCGCGGTGCTGGTGACGCTGGTGCTGCTGGGGCTGGCCTGGCAATTGCGCGCCGTGGGCATGACGCGGCTGTCGGGCCTGTTGCTGATCGCCTTGGCGGCGCAAATCTGCCTGGGCGTGAGCAATGTGGCGTTCGGCTTGCCACTGCCGGTGGCGGTCGGGCACAACGCCGGTGGGGCGGGGTTATTGCTGACGCTGGTGCTGGTCAACTACCACGCCCGTACCAGCCTGGTCCGGGTGCGCAATCAGTTGCCGTTTGGCT
Source organism: Pseudomonas edaphica (assembly GCF_005863185.1). GTDB lineage: Bacteria > Pseudomonadota > Gammaproteobacteria > Pseudomonadales > Pseudomonadaceae > Aquipseudomonas > Aquipseudomonas edaphica. Next base: position 1,351 of record NZ_VBVZ01000218.1, on the reverse strand, counting down.
GGCGTTTTATCCCGCGCAAACACGTATCGGGCCTCATCACCCTTAAAGGAGAGATGCCATGGCGACCTTGATCGGCGCGCGTCACGATCGGGCGATCTGGCGGGATTACCTGGAGCTGACCAAGCCGAAAGTGGTGGTGCTGATGCTCATCACCTCCTTGGTGGGCATGTTCCTCGCGACCCGCGCCGGGGTGCCGTGGACGGTGCTGGTGTTCGGCAATTTGGGCATTGCCCTGTGCGCCGGAGGTGCGGCGGCGGTCAACCATGTGGTGGATCGGCGCATCGATGCGGTGATGGCGCGCACGCATAAACGGCCGTTGGCAGAAGGGCGCGTGTCGCCCGTGGCGGCATTGGCGTTTGCATTGTTTCTGGCTGTTGCAGGTTTGGCCTTGTTGCTGGCGTTCACCAACCCTTTGGCGGCCTGGCTCACGTTGGCCTCATTGCTGGGTTACGCGGTGATCTACACCGGTTTTCTCAAGCGTGCCACGCCACAAAATATCGTGATCGGCGGCCTGGCCGGTGCGGCGCCGCCGCTGCTCGGCTGGGTCGCGGTTACCGGGCATGTCAGCGCCGAGCCGCTGCTGCTGGTGCTGATCATCTTCGCCTGGACCCCGCCGCACTTCTGGGCCCTGGCCATTCACCGCAAAGAGGAATACGCCAAGGCCGATATCCCGATGCTGCCGGTCACCCACGGCGAGCACTACACCAAGGTGCATATCCTGCTCTACACCTTCGCCCTGCTGGCGGTGAGCTTCATGCCCTATGTGATCCATATGAGCGGCCTGCTGTACCTGGCGTGTGCGCTGGTATTGGGCGGGCGCTTTCTGCAATGGGCCTGGGTGCTGTACCGTGGCAGCAAGCCGCACGCGGCGATCAACACGTTCAAGTACTCTATCTGGTACTTGCTGCTGCTGTTTATCGCGCTGCTCGTCGACCACTACCTATTGTTGAACCTATGACTCGAACTCAAAAAACCGTCTTCATCCTGGTGGCCATCGTCGCGTTGATCATGGGCCTGACCGTTAACAAAGTGCTCAGCGGCAAAGGCCAGGGCGACCCTACCGCGCTGATCGACGCCGGCATTATCCTGCTGCCGCAAAGCCGCCAGCTGCCGCCGGTGACCATGACCAATCAGGACGGCCAGCCGGTGGTGGTCAACGAGTTGAAAGGCAAATGGAGCCTGCTGTTCTTCGGTTACACCTTCTGCCCCGACATCTGCCCGACCACCCTCGCGCAACTGCGCCAGATCAAGAGCGAATTGCCTAAAGAGGCGGTGGATAAGTTGCAGGTGATCCTGGTCAGCGTTGACCCGAACCGCGACACGCCGACCCAGCTCAAGCAGTACCTGGGCG
>NZ_VBVZ01000217.1 GCF_005863185.1 Pseudomonas edaphica | reverse complement strand
CCGCAATCGCAGGCAAGCCAGCTCCCACAGTGACTGTGTTCCAACCTGGGAACACGGTCACTCGTCGCTGCTGTGCACCACCACCAGCAACTGCGCCTGCACCTGCCCCACCGAGCGAATTCGGTGAGGTTTCTGTGCATTGAAGTGCAGCGCGTCGCCCCGCTCCAGAATCACCCGTTCATTCATGAAGTCCACTTCCACCTGGCCTTCGTGCACAAACAAAAACTCCTCGCCCAGATGCTCCTTGAAGGTCTTGTCGGTGAATTCTGCCGGCGGGTAAATGATGAACGGCAGCAGGCTGCGCTCGCTGACCTGATGGGCCAACACGGCATAACCCGGCGCGGTGTCCGGACGTTCGTGGCTGCGCACCAGGCTGTAGCTGTCGAGGCTGACGTTGTCTTCGCTGAACAGTTCTTCGACCTTCACGTTCAACGCCTTGGCCAGTTTCAGCGCGGCAGCAATCGACGGTGTGTTGAGCCCACGCTCGACCTTGGACAGATAACTCTTGGTCATCCCGGACTTTTCGGCCAGGGATTCCAGGGTTACGCCAAGTTTTTTTCTCAATAGTTTCAAACGGATAGACATGTGCTGCGGTTAATCCCTGCAGAAAAGGCAGAATCACGCTTGCCAATGACACAAAGTGTCATATAGCATCTTTAGTGTCATTTGCTCTAACCCAAAGGACACCGATATGGCCAAGACATTAGCACTTCCCAAAGACCAACTGGTCAAGCAAGCACTGATCCAGATGCAAAACAGCCTGGCGGATAATACGTGGACCGACCGGCAAAAGCTGGCGCTCACTTGCCGCATCCTGTTCGAACACGGACACGACTCCGGCCTGGCCGGGCAGATCACCGCACGTGGACCAACGCCTGGCACCTATTACACTCAGCAACTGGGCCTGGGTTTCGATGAAATCACCGCCAGCAATCTGTTACTGGTCAACGAAGACCTTGAAGTACTCGAGGGGCATGGCATTCCCAACCCGGCCAACCGTTTTCACACCTGGGTCTACCGTGGGCGGCCGGATGTGAACTGCATCATCCATACGCACCCCACGCATATTGCCGCGCTGTCGATGCTCGAAGTGCCGCTGCAGGTGTCGCATATGGACCTGTGCCCGCTGTACGAAGATTGCGCCTTCCTGGAAGCCTGGCCGGGCGTGCCGGTGGGCAATGAAGAAGGCGAAATCATCACAGCAGCTTTGGGCGACAAGCGCGCAATTCTGCTCTCGCACCACGGTCAGCTGTCCACCGGCGCAAGCATCGAGGAAGCCTGCGTGATCGCGCAGTTGATCGAACGGGCGGCCAAGTTGCAGTTGCTGGCAATGTCGGCGGGCACTATCAAGCCGATCCTGCCGGAACTGGGTCGCGAGGCCCATGACTGGATCTCCAAGCCCAAGCGCCATGGCGCCGCATTCAACTACTACGCCCGGCAGAACCTGCGCAAACACGCCGATTGCCTGAACTGATTGCCCTTTTTCAAGCGGAGACCTCCCATGTCCAACCCCACTATTCACGGCATCATCGGCTACACCATCACCCCGTTCAGCGCCGACGGCCAGCGCATTGACCTCGACGCACTCGGCCGCTCCATCGACCGTCTGATCGACAGCGGCGTACACGCCATCGCGCCTTTGGGCAGTACCGGTGAAGGCGCGTATTTGAGCGATGCGGAGTGGGATGAGGTCAGCGCCTACAGCCTTGCGAAAATCGCCAGGCGCGTACCCACTGTTGTCAGCGTGTCTGACTTGACCACCGCCAAGGCCGTGCGTCGCGCCCGTTATGCCGAAGCCAATGGCGCCGATGTGGTGATGGTGCTGCCGGCCTCATACTGGAAACTCAGCGAAGCGGAAATCCTCGCCCACTACGCTGCGATTGGCGACAGCATCGGCGTGCCGATCATGCTTTACAACAACCCGGCCACCAGCGGCACGGACATGTCGGTGGACTTGATCCTGCGCATCGTCAAGCAGGTGGCGAACGTGACCATGGTCAAGGAAAGCACCGGCGATATTCAGCGCATGCACCAGTTGCGCCGCCACGGCGACGTGCCGTTTTACAACGGCTGCAACCCGCTGGCGCTGGAAGCCTTCGCGGCGGGTGCCAAGGGGTGGTGCACGGCCGCGCCGAACCTGATCCCGCAGCTGAACCTGGAGTTGTATGACGCGGTGCTGGCCAATGACCTGACACTGGCGCGGGAGCTGTTCTATCGCCAGTTGCCGTTGCTGGAGTTCATCCTCAAAGGCGGGTTGCCGGCGACGATCAAGGCCGGGTTGCGGCTGACCGGCCTGGAGGCGGGCGATCCACGCTTGCCGGTGTTCCCGTTGGGTGAGGCAGGCATCGAACAGCTCAAAGCATTACTGCGCTAAAACCGCGGCCTCCTGTGGGAGCTGGCTTGTCGAATCGTCGCTATCGCAGGCAAGCCAGCTCCCACATTTTTGAACCCATGAACCCGTTACATAGAGACAAATGACAATAGTTCTCGATATCATTCGCGACTTATCTACGTCGTGCTTCCTCAAGAAGGATATCCATGTCTCGTCCCAAGCCCGACCCGTTGTCGGCCGATGCCTTTCGCGGGTTTTATGCAGATATCCTGCATTTCCTGCGCAAGCGCACGGACAACGCCAACGACGCGGCGGACATGACCCAGGATGTCTTCACCCAGTGGCTGGACTACCGCGACCGCGCCAAGGTCGAGCAGCCACGGGCGTTTCTGTTCCAAATGGCGCGCAACCTGTTGCGCGATCACTGGCGTAAACAGAAGGTACGCCAAAGCGCTCACTCCGACCCGGCCGACGCTGACACGGAGCCGGTCACCGACGCACAAAACGACCCCATGGCCGCCGCGCAGCGCCTGCAACGCCTGGAACAGTTGAAAGAAGTCCTTGCCGAACTCTCGCCCCGCAGGCGAGAAGCCCTTATGCTGCACCGCTTCGAAGGCTTGAGCCAGGCGCAGATCGCCGAGCGCATGGGTATTTCGACCAGCATGGTAGAAAAGCACATCGCTTTTGCCCTGCTGCATTGCAAGCGACGCCTTCAACCAGAACCCGGCACGGAGCAGCCAGAATGAACCGCCTGAGCGACATCGACGCCCTGGATATCGAGGCGAGCGACTCCATCGATGCCCAAGCCGCCAGCTGGTTTGCCCGCAACCGCAATGGCGCAGCACGGGCCGAGCGCAAAGCCTTTGCCGCCTGGCAGGCAACGCCCGCCCACGCCCGTGCCTATGCCGAGTTCGAACAACTGTGGGACGACCTCGCCCAACTGCAGCAACTGAACAAACCCGTGCCACTGCCCCCGCGCAAACCTTCGATAGTGCGCCCTGCCCTGGCCGTGGCCGCCGCACTGGTCTGCGCCGTGCTGACGACGAATATCGGTGCGCCCCGCGCGCTGTTCCACAGCCAGATTGCCGGGCACGCCAAAGGCATGCGCACCCTCGCCTTGCCCGACGGCAGCACGCTGTATGTGAATGCCAACACCCACCTGCGCGTGGACTTCAACGCGCATCAACGCATCCTGCACCTGGACAAGGGCCAGGTCTTTATCGAAGTTGCCGCCGACAAAGAGCGCCCGCTCTACGTGCAAGCCGGCGAGGCGAACGTGCGGGTGGTTGGCACCGGGTTTGACGTGCGACGCAGCCAGCAACAACTGGTGGTCAGCGTCGCCCACGGCCAGGTCGCCTTCGAGCCGGACGCCAAAAGCCCGGTGGCGTTGCTCGGCGCCCAGCAACGTGCCACGTACAGCTACGCCAAGGGCACCGTGCAGCAACAGACACTCACCACCGAAGAAGTGGCCGACTGGCGCAGTGGGCACCTGTCGTTTCGCAATCGGGAGTTGGCCAGCCTGATCGATGAACTGAGCCTCTACCGGCCTCAAGCGCCCTTGCAGGTCAACAAAGCCGTGGCGCAACTGAAGGTCTCGGGCAATCTGGATGTGAATGACCCGGATGCCCTGCTCAGCGCCCTGCCCGCCCTGCTGCCGGTTAAAACCGTGGCCTCGGCCGATGGCATTGTCCGCATCGAACCGCTCAAGTAAAGCCTGCAAAAACCACACTTGAGAATATTTTGCATTCGCATGTGTGGTTTTTTGCAGCTGCCCCGTCTTCCTCCCGACTGTGTTGGATACGCACACCTTTTGGCTATTTAGCCACCCCGGGGGATTTCATGTTTCGCGCGCCTTGCCACGCTCCGCACCTGTTTCTTCGACCGACCCTTATTGCCACCTGCATGGCCTTGAGCCTCAACGCCCAGGCCGAGTCGCTTAGGCTGCAACTGCCTGCCCAATCGCTGGCCACGTCCCTGAGCTTTGTCGCGCAGCAGGCGAAAATCCAGCTGTTGTTCGATGAGACACTGCTCAAACATGTGCAGGCGCCGGCGCTCAACGGTGAATTCAGCCCGGAAGTGGCGATTCGCAGCTTGCTGAAAAACGGCGAGTTCACCCTGATCAAAGTCGGCAACACCTACGTGGTGCGCCCCGACGAGGGCAAGACCACCCACAGCGGCGCCATCCAGCTGGATGCCCTCAGCGTGATCGGCACCGGTAACGAAGTCGACTCCAGCACCGTCAACCGCTCGACCATGACCCAGGCCGACATTGACCGCTACCAATCCAACAACATCCCCAGCCTGTTGCAGACCTTGCCCGGCGTGAGCCAGGGCGGCTCACTGAAACCTGGTGGCCAGACCATCAATATTCGAGGTTTCGGCGATGCCGAAGACGTGCCGATGACCGTCGACGGCGCCACCAAAACCGGCTTTGAGCGCTACCAGCAAGGCACCGTATTTATCGAGCCGGAGCTGATCAAGAGCATCGAGGTCGAGAAAGGCCCCAACTCGCCGTTCACCGGCAACGGCGGTTTTGGCGGTACGGTCAACATGACCACCAAGGACGCCCCGGACCTGCTGCAAGACGGTCGCAACAGCGGCGCGATGCTCAAATACGGTTACTCCAGCAACGACCACGAACAGATCTACAGCAGTGCCGTGTACGGCCGCACCGACGACGGGCGTTTTGACGCGCTGGCCTACCTGACCCAGCGCGACGGCGGCGACATGAAGGTGGCCGCCAAACTGCCCAACGACAACAACGAATACCCGGTCAACCCTCAGCGCCTGCCCAACAGTGCCCAGGATGTGGACGGCAAACTGTTCAAGGTCAACGCCCACTTCACCGAGGAGCACAGCGTTGGCCTCTCTTACTCGCGCTCCCACAGCAACCGCTGGACACCATTCTCCGCCGCCAGCTACCCGACGCCGCCGACCCAGGCCAACATCGACCGCTACGGTTACGAAAACGCGCTGAAGCGTTTTTTAGCCCAGCGTGACACCACTGACACCACCTGGTCAGGCAAGTACGAATACACGCCGGTGAATAACCCGCTGATCGACCTGACCGTCAAATATTCCCAGTCCAATACCGACCAGACCGACGAACGCGACGCCACCGCGTTTTTCCAACTGGCCACCGGCGGGCGCAAGATGGACACCGCCTACACCGACAAGAACCTCGACATCCGCAACGTCAGCCTGTTTGACACCGGCCCCTTGCAGCATGCGGTGACCGTCGGCGGGCAAATCCGCAAGCACATCCGCGAAACCGAAATGTGGATGCCCGGCACCACCTACAACACCGCGCGCTACAACTACGGGCACTTCCAGCCGGGTTTCATGCCCCACGGCAAGGTCGACACCAACAGTTTCTTTGTCCAGGACGCAGTCACCGTGGGCGACGTGACCATCACCCCGTCGCTGCGCTACGACCATGTGCGCAACCGTGGCGAAGGCAATGACGCGCCGTACTACAACAACCCGAATCCGTCCTTCGGCCACGATTACAGCGACCGCACTTACACCGGCTGGTCGCCGCGCCTGGCGCTGTTCTGGAACGTCACGCCGAACCTGGGGCTGTTCGCCAACTGGAGCAAGACTTGGCGGGCGCCGGTGATCGACGAGCAATATGAAGTGCAAGGCCTGGGCAGCCGCACCGCCACCAGCGTCGACCTCGACCCGGAGCGCATCACCTCGATCACGTTGGGCGGCGTCACCAGCTTCGACCACCTGATCGCCCAGAACGACAACCTGCAAGTGCGCGCCACACTGTTCCACAACAAAGTCGAAGACGAAATCTTCAAGGCCACTGGCGTTGGTTGCCAAAACCAGGCCATCAACGGCGGCACCATTGCCAACGCTTGCCCGCCTGGGGCGATGTCCAACTACCGCAACATCGGCGGCCTGACCATCAAGGGTTTTGAGCTGGAGTCTTTCTACAACTCCACCTACCTGTTCGGCTCGGTGTCGTTCGCCTACGCCAAGGGTGAACACGAAGGCGCCTACACCAACCCGTGGGGGCCGGATGTACCGGCACGTGACATTCCACCGACCAAATGGGTGCTGGTAGTGGGCACCAACATCCCGGCCTGGGATGCCCAGGTGGGCTGGATGGGCCAGTTCATTGGCGCGACCGATCGCTTGCCGAGTGACAAATATTCCGGCGGCCCGGGCAGCAGTTTGGGCGACCTGTTCTACGACCAGTACGGCAACAAGGCCTACAACACCCAAGGCCTGTTCGCCAAATGGAAACCGCAACAGGCCTACCTCAAAGGCACCGAGGTGAACTTCACCGTGGACAACCTGTTCAACAACAACTTCCGCCCGGCCTTGAGCGGTGATCGTGCCTACACCAAGGGCCGCGATGCGAAGGTCAGCATTACGCGGTTCTTCTAAAGACCAGGGTGACGCCATCGCAGGCAAGCCAGCTCCCACAGAAGATCTCGGTCAACCAGGCAATAGAGATCAACCCCAGGCAAGCCAGCTCCCACAGGAGATCTCGGTCCGCCAGACAATAGAGATCCAATGTGGGAGCCGGGCTTGCCCGCGATGGCGGCGGCACTGCCTACAGAGCGATTGAAACTGTACGGATAAATCTGCGACCAGCTGTAGGCCCTTAATCAGCGAGGGTTGTGGCTAGATGGGCTTCCCTTGAAGCCCTCCAGATTCTGGTCCCCACTCATGAGCTCGCGCGAAAACACCGGCATGGCCCTCGGCCTGCTGGGCGTCGTCATCTTCAGCCTGACTTTGCCCTTCACCCGTATCGTGGTGCAGGAAATCCACCCCTTGCTCAATGGCCTCGGGCGCGCCTTGTTCGCGGCGATCCCGGCAGCAGCGCTGTTGTTGTGGCGACGCGAGCGCTGGCCAACCTGGCGCCAGGTGCGCGGACTGTGCCTGGTGATTGCCGGGGTGATCCTGGGTTTCCCGGTGTTGTCGGCCTGGGCCATGCAAACCTTGCCGGCGTCCCATGGCGCGCTGGTCAACGGTTTGCAACCGCTGTGCGTGGCACTGTATGCGGCGTGGCTGTCACATGAACGCCCGTCAAAAGCCTTCTGGGCCTGCGCAGCGCTGGGCAGTGCGTTGGTGCTAAGTTATGCGTTGATCACCGGCGCGGGCAGTATCCAGGCCGGCGATTTGCTGATGCTCGGCGCGATTGCCGTGGGCGGCCTGGGGTATGCCGAAGGCGGCCGGTTGGCCAAGGAAATGGGCGGCTGGCAGGTGATCTGCTGGGCGCTGGTGCTGTCGACGCCAGTATTGATCGGCCCGGTGTGGTACTTGGCGGCGCAGCATCAAGGCGCGATTTCCATGCGCACCTGGTGGGCGTTTGGGTATGTATCGCTGTTCTCGCAGTTTTTGGGGTTCTTCGCCTGGTACGCCGGGCTGGCCATGGGCGGCATTGCGCGGGTCAGCCAGATTCAGCTGCTGCAGATATTCTTTACCATCGCGTTTTCGGCGTTGTTCTTTGGTGAACATATCGAGCCGATTACCTGGGTGTTTGCGTGTGGCGTGATCATTACGGTGATGCTCGGGCGCAAGACGGCGGTGCAGCCTGCACCGGCTTGTGTGGGAGCTGGCTTGTCGAATCGTCGCACCGCTGCGATGCAGACACCTCGGTCTATCAGCAAACCCAGGTGATGCCATCGCAGGCAAGCCAGCTCCCACAGGAGACCGCATTCAGTTCAAGAAGCCATCCGCGCGCAGCAGGGTTTCCAGGCAGTGTTCGCTGATGTGGTAGAACGCCTTCAGCTCCTGGATTTTTTCCAACAGTTGCGCATTGTCCACAGGCTCGGTGCGCTTGACCGCCAGAATCATCTTGTTCTTGTTGGTGTGTTCCAGCGAGATGAACTCGAACACCTTGGTCTCGTAGCCACAGGCTTCCAGGAACAACGCACGCAAGCTGTCGGTGACCATTTCCGCTTGCTGGCCCAGGTGCAGGCCGTACTGCAGCATCGGCTTGAGCAGCACCGGGCTCTGGATCTGCAGGCGGATCTGTTTGTGGCAGCACGGCGAGCACATGATGATCGACGCACCGGAACGGATGCCGGTGTGGATCGCGTAGTCGGTGGCGATATCGCAGGCATGCAGGGCGATCATCACCTCCAGTTCGCTGGGCGCCACACTGCGCACATCACCACACTTGAACACCAGCCCCGGATGCTCCAGGCGTGCGGCGGCGGTGTTGCACAGGGTTACCATGTCTTCACGCAATTCCACACCCGTCACTTCGCCCTCGGCCTTGAGGGTGTTGCGCAGGTAATCGTGAATGGCGAACGTCAGGTAGCCCTTGCCCGAACCGAAATCCGCCACGCGCACCGGCTGGTCAAGCTTCAACGGCGATGAGGTCAGCGCATGGCTGAACACTTCGATGAACTTGTTGATCTGCTTCCATTTGCGCGACATCGATGGGATCAGCGCCTGCTTGGCGTCGGTGACGCCCAGGTCCGCGAGGAAGGGTCGGCTCAAGTCGAGGAAGCGGTTTTTCTCGCGGTTATGCTCAGCCGAAGGCGCCTCGCGCAATTGCTGCGGCTTGCTTTTGAACAGCGAGCTTTTGTTCTTTTTGCTGTATTCCAGCTGGGCTTCGTCGGTCAGCGATAACAGGTGCGCATTCTTGAACGACGCCGGCAGCAGCGCGGCAATTGCCGCCACGCCTTCGGCCAGCGGGAAGTTCTTGGTAATGTCGCGGGTCTTGTAGCGATAAACAAAGGACAGGCACGCCTGCTCCTTGACCACGACCTGCTTGATGATCAGCCGCTGCAACTCGGCTTCTTCGCCGACGTACTTGGCCAGCACCAGCTTGATAAACGCGTTCTGCGCGAGGCTTGCGCTCAGCAGTTCGATGAACTGGGCGTGATGATCCGGCGCAGGGCTGGTAGGTTGAGCGGTGACAGACATGAACAAAAACGCCTCGGGCAAAGAATGCCGGGCATTTTAGGGGGGATGAAGGTTTAGGGCACGGGGTTATTTGATCAACGGTCGCTCAGCCGCCGCAAATCAAATGCGGGAACCACTTTTCTCTGGAAACTGACTTATGTGGAGGGCTGGCTTGTGTGGGAGCTGGCTTGCCTGCGATGCAGACACCTCGGTCCATCAGAAAACCCAGGTGATGCCAT
>NZ_VBVZ01000216.1 GCF_005863185.1 Pseudomonas edaphica | reverse complement strand
CCTGACCCCTGTGGGAGCGGGCTTGCCCGCGATAACGGTCTGTCAGTCAGAAATTATTTAGCTGATACACCGCAATCGCGGGCAAGCCCGCTCCCACAGGGGTCAGGCGCAGTCAGGCAAGTCGCTATACGGCACGCCCCTTGCTCTACAGCTACCGAGGCAAACGGACCTTGTGAAACCTCAGCGACGGAGTGGCCGGTGGTCAGGCAACGCGAACTAAACCAGGCACCGGTCGTCAATGACTGCATGTTCTTATCAGGCGGTAACGCACCATGGACAATCCTTTTCAGATCATCACTGACACCTTCACGCCCACCTACCGCGTCAACCTGAGCATCCAACGGCTCGACGGCAGCATCATGCTCACCCTCTCGGACGAGACGGGCGTGGTGGCCAAACGCATGATCAGCGCCGAACAACGCAACGACCCAGAGCGGCTCAAGCGCCTGGTGCAAAGCATTCAGTTCGGCATCGCCATCGAGCAGGGTCACAGCGCCATGGAGATTCTGGCGGTGATGACGGATGGCGACAGCCACAAATTATTGCAGCCGCCGCCCGCCCGCACCCTGCCCTTCAGCGTCGGGCTTTAAAGCTCGCCTTTCTCGGTTTCCAGGCTCGCCTCGCCCTTGCGACGCGGGCCTTCGACCTTCACCGACGGGAACGCCGACGAGGCATAGCGCACCACCAGAATCGAGAACGCCAGCAACAGAATGCCGCCACACAGGTAGATGATGCCGATGTCCGGCGGGTTGTGGTGCGACACGTTGGAGATCAGCAGGCGCGTCAGCGCGGTGATTGCCACGTAGATCAGGAAGCGCACGGGCATGTGGTTGGTCTTGAAATAAATCCCGACCATTGCGCCCAATTCCAGGTAGATGAACAGCAGCAAGATGTCATCGATCTTGATGTGCCCCGTCTCCAGCATCCCCAGAAACTCCATCACCGCCGCCCAGGCCGTCACCGCACCAATGGCGAACAACGCCAGGTAGTGGAACGTCTCGACAAACAGATTGCCCAGCGACTCGGCCAGCCCATGGACTTGCTGACGCAGCTTTTCGGCCCAGTTAATTTTCACGATGAAGCTTCCTTAGGTCGATTCGACCGGATATTGCGGGTTAGACGTGACGGTTGTTCTGCATGCAGAAAAAAGGCCAGCGGCAGGTATAAGATGATGGCGTGGTGACATGAGGCACTGCAAACCCCTATTTACCGGCTACATTAAAAAACTGCTACCCAAACCTCGTGGTTTGGCTTACCCTTTTTACTGTATATGAATACAGTAGTCGCATAAGACAACTATCGTGAAGGCATGTGAGGTGGTGAATGGCCGTCGAAGTGGTATACCGCAGCAGCCGAGATCTGGAGCGTTTGTTCATGGATAAAGCCGAAGCTGATCGTCATGACAAGATGCTTGAACTCGCTGAGTTGCTGGCAGAAGTGTTGCAAAAAGCCGTGCCGTCCCTGAGCGAGCAGCAGGTGGAGGAAGCCGGGATCTACATGGCGAAGAATCGCGATGTGTTTGCCAAGGCGTTCAAGAGCCAGCCGGATGCATTGTCCGAGTTGCTGAACCCGGTGGCAGAGTAAAGCCCGAATTGAACAGGCCCTGAATCATTGATTCAGGGCCTTTTTAATGCCTGGATTATTTGTAGAGCAGGCGCTCGGCCAGTTCATCGGCCACCCGTGCAGGGGAGCGTTTTTCGGCCTGGGCGTGGGCAAAGATCTCGGTGAGGCGTGTGCCGATATTTGACAGGTGCGCGGTGATACCTGGCAGCTCGGTGCCGGCGTGTTTGAGGGCGACGTAGATCAGGCCGCCGGAGTTGATCACGTAGTCCGGGGCGTAGAGGATGCCGCGTCCCTCTAACTGGTCGGCGATGTCCAGGTTGCTCAGTTGCGCGCTGGCGGAGCCCGCCACGGCAGCGCAGCGCAATTGGCCGACCGTGTGGCGATTGAACACCGCGCCCACACCGCACGGCGCCAAGATGTCACAGGGTGTGCTGAGCAACGCATCGTTGGCGATAGGGTGTGCGCCCAACTGCTCCATGGCCAATTGCACCTTGCCGTGATCGATGTCGCTGACCAACAGTTCGGCGCCCGCCGCGTGCAGCTGTTCGGCCAGGGCATAACCGACATTTCCCAGGCCCTGGATCGCGACGCGCAAGCCTTCGAGGTTATCGCTGCCCAGGCGCGCCATGGCAGTGGTGCGGATGCCGGTGAACACGCCCATGGCGGCATGCGGTGCCGGGTCGCCGGCGGCTGTGGTGCTGGTGACAAAACGGGTGTGTTGGGCGATGCAGTCCATGTCGGCAACGCTGGTGCCGCTGTCGATCGAGGTCACAAAACGGCCGTCGAGTTTTTCAATGCAACGGCCAAACGCTTCAAACAGCGCGGCGCGGCTTTCCACGTGCACGGGGCGGATAATCACCGCCGTGCCACCGCCCACCGGCAAGCCGGCCAGGGCGGCTTTGTAGCTCATGCCTTGGGCCAGGCGCGCGGCATCGGCTACGGCACTTTCATCGTCGGGGTAAGCAAGATAACGGCAACCGCCCAAGGCAGGGCCGAGGCGGCTGTTGTGGATGGCGATGACGGCCTTCAACCCGGTGACCGGGTCGATGCTCAGGTGCAGCGATTCAAGGCGGGTGCTGTGCATAAGCGCAAACATCGTCAGGCTCCCGAATCACTTCTGGTAGAGGCCCCAGTATAGGCTTGCGGTAGAAAACTGCTGAATCACGCTGGAATAAGCCGCCAGGTTTCGTAGGCATCACGACATAAGCACGCAGGACATTTCTTAAGTTACTGGACGAAAATTCACAGCAAGGCTAAAACGTGGGCATCCGCCGGAGAATGCAATGAATCCCCGCACAGCCTTTTTCGCCTGCCTGGACCGCTCACCGCCTTCGCTGTTTGAAGCCGCGTTGTGGATGGCGGCTGAACACGATCCGAGCGTGCAACCCGTGCTGATCCTGCAAGACCTGACCTTGCTGCAACAACAGGTCAGCGTCGGTATGCCCATGCTGCCAGCGGATGAGCTCGGCCAGCCGTTGCTGCGGCGCATGAATGACTTGGGGTTTGCCCAGGATGACTCCACACCGCTGCGCCCCGCCGCCGCGCTGCTCGACAAGGTACTGCAGCGCAAACGCGGCCAGCCCTTGGCCATGGGCCTGATCGCGCTGGAGCTGGCGCGGCGCCTGGATATCCCCATGGTGGGGGTTAATTTCCCCGGCCATTTCCTGCTGCGGGTGCCTGGCGCCGACCACCTGTTGGACCCCTGCGGCGGCCGGCGCCTGTACCCCAACGACTGCCGCGAGCTGTTGCACCGCCAGTACGGGCCAAACCTCAAGTTGCAGGCCGAGCACCTGCTCACCGCCGAACCGCGCGCGATACTGCAACGGCTGTCACGTAACCTGCGCCAACTGCACCTGGCCAATGACCACCCGCTGTCGGCCCTGATTGATGCCGAGCGCGTGCTGGAGTTGGGCAACGCCAGCGCTGCGGATTACCTGGCGCGGGCCAGCCTTTACCAGCGCCTGGACTGCCCGAGCGCCGAGCGCTTTGACCTCGAACACGCACTGCTGCTCAGCGAAGACCCGATCCAGCGCCTGCGCCTGACCGAGCGGCTGGGGCATTTGCCGCCCAACACCGTGGTGCATTGAACTACTTATTTTTGGCGATCAGGATTTATTGTGGCGAGCGCACTTGAATGATCAGCAGCTCCGCAATCACCGCCGGAATCGCACAGAAGAAGAAAATCTGCTCCACCGGAATATGCATCGCCAGCAACATGCTGCCAAACAACGGCCCCAGGATTGAACCAAAGCGCCCCACGCCCAACGCCCAGCCGGTGCCGATAGCACGCACATGCGCCGGATAGAAGTTGCTGGCGAAGGCGTTGAGGGTCAGTTGCCCACCAATAATGCAGAACCCGGCCGCGAACACACAGGCCACCAGATAACGCGGGTTGTCGTGGTTCAGCCCGAGCAAAATCGTGCACACAGCAGCCGCCGCCAGCACGCCGGATAGCAGCCGCACTTTGCTTTTCAGGCGGTCGGCAAACCAGGCCATGCCGATGGCGCCCAAAGTGCCGGCAAACAGGAACATCGAGGTCACAAGGTTCGCTTGCTTCAACGTCAGGCCGCTTTCCAGCAACAGCGTCGGCAGCCAGCTGATCATGAAATACAGCAGGATCAGGCTGACAAAAAAAGTGGCCCAAATCAGTATGGTCGGACGCGCGTAGCCGTTGCGAAACAGCTCCACCACCGTGAGTTTGCTGCCCTGCTCCTGAAGATTCTCTGCCTCGCTCGCCAGCGGCGGCTGCCAGTCGGGCAGCATGCGCGCCGTAACCTTTTGCAGTCGCGCATACGGCGGCGCATCCCGCAGCAAACGCGGCAAGGATTCCGGCAGCAACCACACCAGGAAGGGGAACAGCAGCAACGGCGTCACCCCGCCTGCCAGAAACACCGCCTGCCAGCCGTAGCCTTCGATAAAACCTGCGGCTACAAACCCACCCGCCGCGCCACCGAACGAGAAGCCGCAGGCGGCCAGGGTCACCATCAAGGTACGCATGCGCGGCGGGGAATATTCCGACATCAACGCCATGGCGCTGGGCATCGCGCCGCCCATGCCAATGCCGCAGATAAACCGCGCGGCCATCAGTGTGGTCAGGGAGTTGGCGAACACCATCAGCACGGTGAGGCTCGCGTAGATCAGCACGCAGGCGAGCAGGATACGGCGCACACCAAAGCGGTCGGCCAGCGGCGTTACCAATAACGAACCCAGGGTCAGGCCCAACAGGTTGGCGCTGAATACCGGGCCGAACGCGGCTTTTTCCAGCCCCCAATCCTTGGCCAATGCCGGCACTACGTAGCCCAGCACCTGGGCGTCATAGCCGTCGGTTACCAGCAGCAACGCCAGCAACAGGAGAATCAACCACTGGTAGCGCGACACCGGACGGGCGTCGAGTGCCGCGCGAAAGCTGGCAATCTGATTGTGCATCGCAAGGTACCTGTTATTTTTATAAGGATGACGCGGATCAAACTGTGGGAGCTGGCTTGCCTGCGATGACGGTGTGTCAGCCAGCGAATGATCAACTGATAGGCCGCTATCGCAGGCAAGCCAGCTCCCACATTGATTTAGGGTGTGTCGGGTTGGTTGGCCGGATGCGCTTGCACAAACGCCGGATGCTGCGCCGCCAGCGCCGCCACGCGTCCAATGCGTGGGTACGCGCCCAACGGCACCTTGAAGCGCTCAGCCGCGTACAACTGCGGGATCAGAAACGCATCCGCCATCCCCGGCTGGTCACCAAAACAAAAGCCTTCATCCCCAATCAACTGCTCCACCGCGCCCAGGCCCTGGCTGATCCAATGCCCGATCCACTCGAGCACTTGCGCCTCGTCATGCCCCCATTTACGCAGCAGGTTTTGCGTGCTGGAGTTGTGCAGCGGATGTATATCGCAGCCAATGATCGACGCCACCGCGCGTTCATGGGCGCGGGTCGCCAAGTCCTTGGAGAGTAGCGGCGCCTGTGGATAACACTCTTCCAGGTACTCAATGATTGCCGGTGATTGAATCAACAGTTCACCCTCATCGGTACGCAGCGCCGGCACGCGGCCCTGCGGGTTGATCGCCAGGTAAGCCGGCTGGCGATTCGCACCGCCCGGCGGGACCAGCAGGTTCACCGGCACGGCGGTAAAGTCCAGCCCCTTGAGTGCCAGGGCGATACGCACCCGGTACGACGCCGTAGAGCGGTAGTAGGTATAGAGTTCCATCGCCCTGCCCTCTTAGCGTGCTGCGATCACAGTGCCACGGCATTCGCCGAAACCGATGGAGGCAAACCCCTCACGGCTGCAACGGGCGCGCAGGATGATTTCGTCGCCATCTTCAAGGAACTTGCGCACCTCGCCGGAGGCCAGTTCGATCGGCTTTTTACCGCCTTCGGTAATTTCCAGCAGGCTGCCGAACTGCCCCGGCTGCGGCCCGGACAAAGTGCCCGAACCAAACAGGTCACCGGCCTGCAACTGGCAGCCATTGACGCTGTGGTGAGCAACCATTTGCGCTACGGTCCAGTACATGTGCTGGGTGTTGCTCAGGGTCAGGCGGTGTTCCGGCAAGTTTTGCTCGCGCATCGCGGCGGTGGTCAGCAGCACTTCCAGTTCGATGTCGAAACCGCCAGCGGCCTGGTCACGCGTGTCCAGCAGGTAAGGCAGCGGCTGCGGGTCACCTTCGGGGCGCGCCGGCTGGGCCTTGCGAAACGGCTCCAGGGCTTCGGCGGTGACCACCCACGGCGAGATGCTGGTGATGAAGCTTTTCGACAGGAACGGGCCGAGCGGCTGGTATTCCCAGGCCTGGATATCCCGCGCCGACCAGTCGTTGAGCAGGCAGAAACCGGCGATATGCTCGGCGGCGTCGCCAATGGCAATCGAGTCGCCCATGGCATTGCCCTGGCCGATCCAGATGCCCAGTTCCAATTCGTAATCCAGGCGCGCGCAGGGGCCGAAGGTGGGCTCGGTGTGGCCGGCCGGCAGCGTCTGGCCTTTAGGCCGACGTACGTCCGTGCCCGAGGGGCGAATGGTCGAGGCGCGGCCGTGATAGCCAATCGGCACGTACTTGTAGTTGGGCAGCAACGGGTTGTCGGGACGGAACAGTTTGCCGACGTTTTGCGCGTGTTCGATGCCCACATAAAAGTCGGTGTAATCACTGATTTTTGCCGGCAGATGCATCTGGCAATCAGCCGCGCGGTGCAGCACCTGCGCCTCACGGGTGTGCAGCTTGCTGCCCTCGGCGAGTAGCTCCAGCAGGCGCTCGCGCAAGGCTACGCGCGGGCCACGGCCGAGTTCAAAAAACGCGTTCAGTTGACCACCGGCAGTGGCTTCAACGGCACGCCGTGCTTCACCTTCGAACTCATCCAGCGCAGCGTGCAGGTCGAGAATCGAATCGCCAATCGCCACGCCACTGCGCGGCGCCGAGCCATTGATGCTGAACACGCCCAGCGGCAGGTTCTGCAAGGGGAAATCGCGGTGGCCGTTGGCGGAGGCTACCCAGCTGCGGGTAAAGGTTGGCTGAGTCATCGGTTATCTCCGGTTCGGGTTGAAGGTGGCGGGCAGCGAGGCCCAGCACGCATCGTAGGAAGGTTGCAGTTGTGGGCACTCAAGGGCGAACTGTGTCGGGCGCAGCACCTGGCTGGTCTCGAACATGAAGGCCATGGTGTTATCGATCTTGTGCGGCGCCAGGTCCACGTTGATGGCTTTGGTGCAGGTCTCGCCGTCCGGGCCATGGGCACTCATGCAGCTGTGCAGCGACGCGCCACCCGGCAGGAAACCCTCGGCCTTGGCGTCGTAGGCGCCCTGGATCAGGCCCATGTATTCGTTCATCAGGTTGCGATGGAACCACGGCGGACGGAAGGTGTTCTCGGCCACCATCCAGCGCGGCGGGAAGATCACGAAGTCGAGGTTGGCCAAGCCGTGCACACTGGTGGGCGAGGTTAATACGGTGAAAATCGACGGGTCCGGGTGATCGAAACTCACCGTGCCGAGGGTGTTGAAGCGGCGCAGGTCGTACTTGTACGGCACGTTATTGCCGTGCCAGGCGACCACGTTCAACGGCGAATGGTCCAGTTCGCAAGCCCAGAGTTCGCCGAGGAACTTCTGCACCAGCGTGGTCGGCTTTTTGCTGTCTTCGTAGTGCGCAACCGGCGTGAGGAAGTCACGCGGGTTAGCCAGGCCGTTACTGCCGATCGGCCCAAGGTCTGGCAGGCGCAGTGGCGCACCATGGTTTTCCGCGACATAGCCACGAGCCTGCGCATCCAGCAGTTCGATGCGAAATTTCAAACCACGGGGCAGCACCACGATTTCCAGTGGCTCAACGTTCAGCACCCCCAATTCGGTGGCGATACGCAGACGGCCCTGCTCGGGGACGATCAACAGTTCGCCATCGGCGTTGAAGAACACCCGCTCCATGGAACGGTTGGCGCGGTAGTTGTAGATGCTGATGCCTGAGGGTTTTTCCGACCCGGAGTTAGCGACCATGCCTACAAGGCCGTCGACAAAGTCGGTCGGCTCACTTGGACTATCCAGCGGGTTCCAGCGCAAGCGATTCGGCGTCACCGCGCCCAACGGCCCACCGGCCAATTGCCGTTCCAGCTTGATAAACGCCGGGTGGTTGGCTGATGGCTGAATGCGGTACAGCCAAGTGCGGCGGGCTTCGCTGCGCGCCATGGTAAAGGCGGTGCCGGAGAACAATTCGGTGTACAGGCCGTAGGGGGCTTTTTGCGGGGAGTTCTGGCCGACGGGCAGCGCGCCGGACAGGGCTTCGCTGGCGAATTCATTGCCGAAGCCCGACAGGTATTCGAGGTTCATGGATCATCCTCTGTGCGGAAGTTGTTTTTATCGTAATCCAGTTACGCATAACGTAATTTGATCACTATCGACCGTCAAGCTATAAAGACGCCCATTCATCTCTCGGATTCTCGCCCTTCCATGGAAAAGCCCCGCGACACCGGTAAACAGAAAGTCCGCTCGGCCGAAGTGGGCACCGATATCCTCAAGGCGCTGGCCGAGCTGTCCCCGGCCACTTCGCTGTCGCGCCTGGCCGACCATGTGCAGATGCCGGCGAGCAAGGTCCACCGCTATTTGCAGGCACTGATCGCCTCGGGCTTCGCCGAGCAGAACGCCGCCACCAACCATTACGGCTTGGGTCGCGAGGCCTTGCGCGTAGGTTTGGCAGCGCTGGGCAGCATGGATGTGTTGAAAGTCGGCGCGATGCCGCTGGCAGAGCTGCGCGATGAATTGAATGAAACCTGCTTTTTGGCGGTGTGGGGCAACCAGGGCGCGACCGTGGTGCAGATCGAGCCGGCGGTGCGCGCCGTCACCGTGGTGACGCAGCTGGGTTCGGTGCTGCCGCTGCTCAGCTCGTCCACCGGGCTGGTGTTCAGCGCCTATTTACCGTCGCGGGAAACCGTGGAATTGCGCGAACGCGAGATTCAGGCCGGGACTGCCCATGCCCTGGCGGACGACGAGGCTTACGCCAGCGCCTGCGAACAGATCCGCAGCCGTGGCCTGCACTTTGTGCATGGTTTGCTGATGCCCGGCGTGGATGCATTATCGGCGCCGGTGTTCAATGCGGTTGGGCACGTCGCGGCGGTGATGACCGTGGTCGGCCCCACCTCACTGTTCCATGCCGATGAAGACGGCCCGGCGGCGCAGCACTTGCTGGCGGCGACTCGGGCCGTGAGTTGGCGCATGGGCTATCAGCCCTGAATCACTCGTCCCAGCCTGACAAAGCCAGCGCCACGCGGTTTTCCACGGCTTTGACCTGCGCGCCACCCACCACGTAGTTGTTGCTCAGCATCGAGAACACCAGCTTGCGCCCCTTGCTATCGGTGATGTAACCGCTCAAGGACGACACGCCGCCCATGGAGCCGGTCTTGGCATGCAGGTTGTTCTCGGCCGGTGTACCGCGCAGGCGCTACCGCAGGC